>JASLGD010000268.1 GCA_030150305.1 Caldimonas sp.
TCGTCACGATGCCGTCGGCGTCGTGGACTGCAGCGTCGGGCGCGCCGTCGCTCGCGTCGACGCGGACGACGCGGGTGCCGTGCACCTGGCGCAGGTAGACCGGCTGCGCGCCGGTCGCCTCCGTGAGACGGCCGCGATTGACGGCGACGTGCTCGGGATCGTCGCCGACTGCGACTCCGATGTTCATCGACGCGAAACGGCCGCGGCTGACGCCGCCCGAGCGCGTCGTCATCAACGCGCCGACTTCGGCGATGCGCCAGTCGGGCGCGAGCCAGTCGGCCGCTCGGGTCACGCCGCGTCGGGGCACGCCGACGGCTGCGTCGATGCGAATGCCGGCTCGGCCATGCAGGCGTCGAAGATGCGCATCACCGTCGGAACGTGGTCGAGGCGGCAGTTCATCCGCTGCGCGTTGAAGATCTGCGGCACGAGGACGCAGTCGGCGAGGCCCGGCCGGTCGCCGTGGCAGAAGCGACCGGTCGACGGATGGCCGGCGAGCCCGTGCTCGATGACCTCGAGGCCGGTCTCGACCCAATGGCGATACCAGCGGTCCTTGTCGTCCTCGCTCACCTCGAGCTCGCGCACCAGGTACCGCAGCACGCGCAGGTTGTCGAGCGGGTGGATCTCGCACGCGACGTCGAGCGCGAGCGCGCGCACGCGGGCGCGGCCGAGCGCGTCGGCGGGAAGGAGCGGCGGCTCGGGCACCGTCTCGTCGAGGTACTCGATGATCGCGAGCGACTGCGTCAGGATCGTCGCGCCGTGCGCCGCATCGTCGACGACGAGCGCGGGGACGAGCTGCGAGGCAGCGACGGCGCGAAACGCGGGCTGCAGCTGCTCGTTCTTCACGAGGTGGACCGCGGCGTACTCGACGTCGAGCTTCTTCAGCGCGAGCGCGATGCGGACGCGGTACGACGCCGACGAGCGGAAGTAGCTGTACAGCCGCATCGCGGACGCGCGCTCAGACGAGCTTGAACTGCAGCGTCCCGACTCCGGACACCTCGGCCTTCAGCACGTCGCCGCGCACGACCGCAGCGACGCCCTCGGGCGTGCCGCTGAAGATGAGGTCGCCGGGCTGCAGCGTCCACGCGGTCGAGAGGTGCTCGATCGTCTCGGCGATGTTCCAGATCAGCTTGCCGATCGTGCTCTGCTGGCGCACCTTGCCGTTGACCTCGAGCGTGATCCGGGTGTCGGGCCCGACGTTGCACTCGGCGGCGCGGCGGATCGGCCCGATCGGCGCCGAATGGTCGAAGCCCTTGCCGGTGTCCCACGGGCGGCCGAGCTTCTTCGCCTCGCCCTGCAGGTCGCGCCGCGTCATGTCGAGCCCGACCGCGTAGCCCCAGACGTGCCGCATCGCGTCGGCGGCGGCGATCGCCTTGCCGCCGGTGCCGATCGCGACGACGAGCTCGACCTCGTGATGCAGATCGTTGGTCAGGGTCGGATACGGCATCTCGCCGATCGTGCCCTCCTCGATCGGCAGCACGGCGTCGGCCGGCTTCATGAAGAAGAACGGCGGCTCGCGCCCGGTGAAGCCCATCTCCTTGGCGTGCTCGACGTAGTTGCGGCCGACGCAGTAGATGCGATGGACGGGGAAGCTGCCGCCGCCCACGACGGGGACCGACGCGGCAGCGGCAGGCGCGATGACGTTGCTCATGGTGGCTCTTTCGCGAGAGGGTCGGGGAATCGCTCGCGGCCAAGCAGCCGCGACGACGATGATGCCACGCACGACCACTACACTTGGCCGTCAGACCATGTTCGCGCCCCGCAGCATCAAGCACTGCCGCGCCTGCGGCGCCGCGGTCGAGTACCGCGTCCCCGCCGACGACAACCGCGACCGCGCGACGTGCACCGTCTGCACGACGATCCACTACGAGAACCCGCTCAACGTCGTCGGCACGCTGCCGGTGTGGCAGGACAAGGTGCTCCTCTGCAGGCGCGCCATCGAGCCGCGCTATGGCCTGTGGACGCTGCCGGCGGGGTTCATGGAGCTCGGCGAGACGACCGAGGAAGGCGCGCTGCGCGAGACGGTCGAGGAGGCCGGCGCCCGGGTCGAGCTCGAAGGCCTGTACTCGATGATCAACGTCGTTCGCGTCGGCCAGGTCCACCTCTTCTACCGCGCCCGGATGCTCGACACCGACTTCGTCCCCGGGCCCGAGTCGCTCGAGGCGCGCCTGTTCGCGGAAGAGGAGGTGCCCTGGGACGAGCTCGCGTTCCGGACGACGAAGCGCACGCTCGAGTTCTTCTTCGCCGATCGCCGCGAAGGCCGCTACGGCTTCCACGCCGCGGACATCGGCTGACCGCAGCGACGCGCGGCTCAGGTCGAAGCGCTTCGACCGTTCGCCGGCGGCAGCTCGATCCCGCAGCCGACGATCGCGCGTTCGGCCTGCTCGTCCCAGCCGCGGTTCGCGGCCGGGCTCGCCGGGCTCGGATGCGGAACGCAGCCGGTCTCGACGGCCATCCCGGCGAGCGCGATGCGTGCGCGCTGTTCGGCGAAGCGGCCGACCCCGAGCACGCAGCGCGGCGCGAGCGCGCGCACCGTCTCGCGCAGCGCCTCGTCGCAATGCTCGGCGATCGCGCGCTGCTCGTCGCGCGCGAGCTTGTCGAGCGGCAGGTTCCGTCCAGACTCTTCGAGGAAGAGCAGCGGACAGTAGTTGGCGACGAAGAAGCGGGCGAAGAACGCGTCGGGCGTGCCGAAGCGCCGTCGCGCCCAGCCCCAGAGACGCTGCCCGCTGACCTCCGAGCGGTGGCACTCGAAGCCGGCGACCGGGCGCTTCGGATGCTCGCGCGCAGGCTTGCCGACGTGGGTGCGGATGCCGAGCCAGTCGCGCACGCTCGCGACCTCGCCGAACGGCACGCCGGTCTGCGCCATGCCGAACGGACCGGGATTCATGCCGACGAAGAGCGCCTCCTTCGCCGTCGCCGCGTAGCGCGCGACGTACGCCGCGTACGCGTCGCGCGCGTACTCGAGCGGGTTGTAGACGAACGCGACGGGCGGCCGGAAGTCGAGCCGGCCGAGCTCGTGCGAGAGCCGGTC
>JASLGD010000136.1 GCA_030150305.1 Caldimonas sp.
CGACGACGACGACCGCGACGCGTCGCGTGCGCGCGATCGCCGGCGGCGCCGGCATCGCCGGGCTGGCGGCGGCGCGCACGCTGCGCGCCGGCGGCGTCGACGACTGCCACGTCCTCGAGCTCGAGGACCGCGCCGGCGGCAACAGCCGCGGCCATGCGATGGCGGGAATGCGCTGTCCGCTCGGCGCGCACTACCTGCCGGTGCCGGGACCGGCGGCGTTCGAGGTCGGCGAGCTGCTCGAGGAGCTCGGCGTTCGCCGCAGCGAGCACGGCCGCGTCGTCTACGACGAGCGGATGCTGTGTCACAGCCCGCAGGAGCGGATCCTCGTCGGCGGCGGCTGGCGCGACGGGGTGCTGCCGCCGATCGACGCGCTGCCCGCGAGCGAACGCGCGACGACGCTCGCCCAGTACCGCGCGTTCGCCGCTGCCGTCGCGGCGGCGGGCGACGCCGACGCGTTCACGATTCCGACCGCGCGTTCGCGTTGGAGCGATGCGCTGACGGCGCTCGATCGCGTCGCGTTCGCGGCCTGGCTCGAGGCGCACGGCTTCTCCGCACCGGCGCTGCGCTGGTACCTCGACTACTGCTGTCGCGACGACTACGGCGCCGGCAGCGCGCACGTCTCGGCATGGGCCGGGCTCCACTACTTCGCGAGCCGGCACGGCTTTCGTGCGCCCGGCGACGAGCGCGGCGATCTCGGCGAGACCGGCGTCCTCACCTGGCCCGAGGGCAACGCGTGGCTCGCCGAGCGGCTCGCCGCGCCGCTCGGCGAACGGCTGCATGCCGGGCGCGTCGTCCTCGCCGTCGAAGAAGGCCGCGACGCGGTGACCGTCGACGCCTGGAACGCCGCGACGCTCGAGCGCGAACGCTGGATCGCGCGCAGCGTCGTCCTCGCGACGCCGCTCTTCGTCTCCGCGCGCGTGCTCGCCTCGCCGCCGCAGGCGCTGCGCGACGCCGCAGCGGCTGCCCGCCACGCGCCCTGGCTCGTCGCCAACCTGCAGCTCGACGAAGCGCTCGACGACCGCCCCGGCGCGCCGCCGTCGTGGGACAACGTCTTCTACGGCTCGACCGGCCTCGGCTACGTCGACGCGATGCACCAGAGCACGCTGCCGTTCGCCGGCGCGACGGTCCTGACCGCGTACTTCGCATTCGGCAGCGCCGACGTCGAAGCGCTTCGCGGCGAGCGGCGGCGGCTGCTCGGCGAGGACTGGCGAACGTGCGCGGCGCGCGTCGTCGCCGAGCTCGCGAGCGCGCATCCGGATCTCGCCGCGAAGGTCCGCCGGATCGACCTGATGCGCTACGGCCACGCGATGTCGATCCCGGTCCCGGGGGTGCGCAGCAGCGTGGCGCTGGCCGCGCTCGCGGCGCCGCAGCGGCGCGTCCACTTCGCGCACGCCGACCTGTCGTCGTACTCGGTGTTCGAGGAGGCGTTCTTCCACGGCACGCGCGCCGGCCGTGCCGCGGCTGCGCAGTGAAGGGCTGGGGGCGCTGACGGTCAGAAGCGCTGGGTACCGGGCCGCTCGGCGCGCGCCGGAACACCGATTGCCAGCGAGGTGCATGAGCTCCGGCGAACGCCCGCGCGGCGACCTTGGGGCGGACGGGCACGCGACATCGCCCGTTTGTCCCGATTCCGAAGATCGGCTCGGCGTGTCACGCCGTCACTTCCTGCAGGCCGCGGGCGCCGCTGCCGGCCTCGCACCGAATGCCGTTCCGGCGCAGCCGCGCGGCGCGCCGGCGAACGCCGCGACGAGCGTGCCGGCGGTGGCGCGCGAACGCGTCGTCCACCTGCGCATCAACGGCGTCGAGCGCGAGCTCACGATCGAGCCGCGCGTCACCCTGCTCGACGCGCTGCGCGAGGTGCTCGCGCTCACCGGCACCAAGAAGGGCTGCGACCGCGGCCAGTGCGGCGCGTGCACCGTTCTGGTCGACGGTCGTCGCATCAACGCGTGCCTGACGCTCGCGGTGATGCACGAAGGCAGCGAGATCACGACCATCGAGGGGCTCGGCAGCCCCGACGCGCTCCACCCGGTGCAGGCCGCGTTCCTCGCCCACGACGCCTTCCAGTGCGGCTACTGCACGCCGGGGCAGATCTGCTCGGCGGTCGCGCTCGTCGGCGAGCTGAAGGCGCAGGCGCTGAGCGCGGCGACGTTCGACGCCGTGCCGACCGGCGCCGCGCCGCGCACGATCGCGATCAGCGACGCCGAGATCCGCGAGCGCATGAGCGGCAACCTCTGCCGCTGCGGCGCCTACGTCAACATCGTCGCCGCCGTGCGCGCGGTCGCCGAAGGCAAGGCATGAACGACGTCGACTACCGGCGCGCGTCGACCGTCGCCGAAGCGATCCGGCGCGGCGCCGAGCCGGGCGCCGCGTACGTCGCCGGCGGCACCAATCTGATCGACCTGATGAAGGGCCACGTCGCGCTGCCGACGCTGCTCGTCGACGTCAACCGGTTGCCGCTCGCCGCCGTGACGACGCAGCCCGACGGCGGGATCCGGATCGGCGCGATGGTGCGCAACAGCGATCTCGCCAACCACCCGGCCGTGCGCGAGCGCTACCCGCTCCTCGCGCAGGCGCTCGTCGCGGGCGCGTCGCCGCAGCTGCGCAACATGGCGACGGTCGGCGGCAACCTGCTGCAGCGCACGCGCTGCTACTACTTCTACGACGCCGAGATCGCCGCCTGCAACAAGCGCGCCCCGGGATCGGGATGCGCTGCGCGCGACGGGCACAACCGCATCCACGCGATCCTCGGCGCGAGCGACGCCTGCGTCGCAACGCACCCGTCGGACATGTGCGTTGCGCTCGCCGCGTTGCGCGCCGACGTGATCGTGCAGGGCGAGGGCGGCGAGCGGCGGGTCGCGATGGCGCAGTTCCACCGCCTGCCCGGCGACACGCCCGAGCGCGACACCGAGCTCGCGCCCGGCGAGCTGATCACCGCGGTCGAGCTGCCGCCGTCGCCGTTCGCGGCGCGCTCGCACTACCTCAAGGTGCGCGACCGCGCGAGCTACGCGTTCGCGCTCGTCTCGGTCGCCGCCGCGCTCGACGTCCGTGACGGCAGCGTGCGCGACGCCGCGCTCGCGCTCGGCGGCGTCGCCCACCGGCCGTGGCGCGTCGCCGCCGCCGAGCAGGCGCTCGTCGGCCGGCCGCTCGACGACGCCGCGATCGCCGCAGCGACCGATCGCGTCCTCGCCGGCGCGCGCCCGCTGCGCGAGAACGCGTTCAAGGTCGAGCTCGCCCGTCGTGCGATCGCGCGTGCGCTGAAGACCGCAGGAGGTGCCGCGTGATCACCGGCCAGGGCATCGACCGCGTCGACGGTCGCCTCAAGGTGACCGGCCGCGCGCCGTACGCGGCCGAGTTCGCGGTTCCCGGCCTCGTCCACGCGGTGATGGTGACGAGCACGGTCGCGAGCGGCCGCATCGTCCGCATCGACGTCGCCGCCGCGAGCGCGGTGCGCGGCGTGCTCGCGGTGCTGACGCCGATGAACGCGCCGCGCCTGCCGCAGGGCGGCAAGGCCGGGGTCGATCCGCCGGCCGGACGCGTCCTGTCGCTGCTGCAGGACGACGTCGTCGCCTACAACCGGCAGCCGGTCGCCGTCGTCGTCGCCGACACCCTCGAACGTGCCGCGCAGGCGGCGCGGCTCGTCCGCGTCGTCTATGCGAGCGGCAACGCGAAGCTCGACTTCGCCGCCGCCAAGGCGAGCGCGTTCCCGCCGCAGCGCGCCAACCGCGAGCCGACCGACCACGCCCGCGGCGACGTCGACGCCGCGCTCGCGCGGGCGGCGACGCGCGTCGACGCGGTCTACACGACGCCGGTCGAGCACCACAACCCGATGGAGCCGCACGCGACGATCGCGGCGTGGGACGGCGACAAGCTGACGCTGCACGACGCGACGCAAAACGTCGGCGGCGCGCGCACGACGCTCGCGAAGATCTTCGCCATCGCGCCCGAGAACGTCACCGTGCTCGATCCGTACGTCGGCGGCGGCTTCGGCTGCAAAGGCTCGGCGTGGTCGCACGTCGCGCTCGCGGCGCTCGCCGCGAAGGCGGTCGGCCGGCCGGTGAAGCTCGTCCTCGAGCGGCCACAGATGTTCGGTCCGGTCGGCAACCGACCGCGCACCGAGCAGTCGCTCGGCCTCGCCGTCGACGGCGCCGGCAAGCTCGTCGCCGTCCGCCACGCGACGATCTCGGAGACGTCGACGATCGAGGACTGGGTCGAGACGTCGTCGCTGCCGGCGCGTCATCTCTACGCCTCTGCGAACGCGCTCTCGACGCACCGCCTCGTCAAGCTCAGCGTGCCGACGCCGACCTTCATGCGCGCGCCCGGCGAGGCCAGCGGCAACTTCGCGCTCGAGAGCGCGATGGACGAGCTCGCGGTGCAAAGCGGCGTCGATCCGCTTGCGCTTCGCCTCGCGAGCTACGCCGAGCGCGACGAGGCCAAGAACCGGCCGTATTCGAGCAAGTCGCTGCGCGAGTGCTACAGCATCGCCGCCGAGCGCTTCGGCTGGTCGCGTCGCGCCGCGACTCCGGCGACGCGGCGCGACGGCCGCTGGCTCGTCGGCATGGGAATGGCGACGGCGACGTATCCGGCGAACCGCAGCGCCGCCGAAGCCCGCGTGCGCCTGCTCGCCGACGGCAGCGTCGTCGTCGGCTCGGCGACGCACGACCTCGGCACCGGCACGTACACGGTGATGTCGCAGGTCGCCGCCGACGCGCTCGGCGTTCCGGTCGCGCGCGTCCGCTTCGAGCTCGGCGATTCGCGGTTGCCGAAGTCGCCCGGCGCCGGCGGCTCGCAGTCGGCGGCGAGCGTCGCGCCGGCGGTGCACGCGGCGTGCAAGGCGATGCAGAAGAAGGTGATCGAGCTCGCGATCGCCGACCCGCGCTCGTTCGCGTACCGCGCCGAGCCCGAGCAGCTCACGGTCGTCGACGGCTGGCTGCGGCTGGCGTCGTCGCTGCCGGCGAACGGCCGGCCGGTCGCCGCCGCGGGTGCGGGCGGCGAGCCGATCGCCGCGGTCGTCGAGCGCAACGGCGGCACGCCGCTCGAGACGACCGCCGGCGCCGCACCCGGCGCCGAACGGGAGCAGTATTCGATGCATGGCTTCGGCGCGGTCTTCGCCGAAGCCCGCGTCGACGCTGCGCTCGGCATCGTCCGCGTGCCGCGCATCACGGCCGCCTACGCGATCGGCACCGTCCTCAACGAGAAGCTCGCGCGCAGCCAGCTGCAGGGCGGGATCGTCTGGGGCATGGGCATGGCCCTGTTCGAGGAGTCGCTCCGCGACGGCCGCGACGGCCGCATCGTCAACGCCAACCTCGCCGAATACCACGTGCCGGTGAACGCCGACGTCGGCGCGATCGACGTCAGCTTCGTCGCGGAGAGCGACCCGCACGTCAATCCGCTCGGCGTCAAGGGCATCGGCGAGATCGGCATCACCGGCGTGCCGGCGGCGATCGCGAACGCCGTCTACAACGCGACCGGCAAGCGCATCCGCGACCTGCCGATCACGCTCGACAAGCTGCTCTGAGCGCGCGCGCCGCGCGCCGAGCGCCGGCGCGGCGCGGCACGGCCGTTGCCGACCACGCGCATCCCCATCGCATCGGAGCACCGCCATGGCTTCTGCCGACCGTCCCTTCGCCATCGTCACCGGCGCGTCGTCCGGGATCGGCCATCACCTCGCGCGCGAATGCGCGCAGCACGGTTTCGACCTCCTCGTCGCCGCCGACCGGCCCGGGATCGCGCAGGCCGCCGACGAGCTGCGCGGCTTCGGCGTCGACGTCGACGCGCTCGAGGTCGACCTCGCGACCGTCGAAGGCGTCGATCGCCTCGTCGCGGCGGCGAACGGGCGCGCCGTCGACGCGCTCCTCGCCAACGCCGGCCACGGCCTCGGCCACGCGTTCCTCGACCAGGACTTCGACGACGTCCGCCACGTGATCGACACCAACGTCACCGGCACCGTCTGCCTCGTCCACCGCATCGGCCGCCAGATGCGCGAGCGCGGCAGCGGCCGCATCCTCTTCACCGGCTCGATCGCCGGCTTCATGCCGGGGACGTTCAACGCCGTCTACAACGGCACCAAGGCGTTCGTCGACTCGTTCTCGTTCGCGCTGCGCAACGAATTGAAGGACAGCGGCGTCACCGTCAGCGTGCTGATGCCGGGCGCCACCGACACCGAGTTCTTCGCGCGCGCCGGCATGCTCGACACCAAGATCGGCGCCGGCAAGAAGGCCGACCCCGCCGACGTCGCCAAGGTCGGCTTCCAGGCGATGATGGACGGCGAGGGCGACGTCGTCGCCGGCTGGAAGAACAAGCTGCAGGCGGCGGTCGCCAACGTCACGCCGGCGTCCGTCCTCGCGCAGATGCATCGCAAGGAGGCCGAGCCGGGATCGGCCGGGTGAGGAGGCGCGCAGCCGATACGATGCTGCGCCCGCAACCTCGCCGAGCCGCGCTCGGCCCGCCATGAAACGACCGGCCTTCGCGCGCGCCGACTTCGAACGCAACGCCTTTCTCGTCCTGCTCGTCGCCCTGACGGTCGCGTTCGCGTGGATCGTCTGGCCGTACTACGGCGGCGTCTTCTGGGCCGCCGTCCTCGCGCTCCTGTTCGAGCCGATGTACCGCTGGCTCGTCGTGCGCCTGCGCGGTCGCCGCAACCTCGCCGCGATGGCGACGATCGCGGTGATCGTGGTCATGGTCATCCTGCCGGTCACGCTCGTGTCGATCTCGCTCGTGCGCGAAGCGGCGGGGCTCTACCACCGCATCAAGAGCGGCGAGCTCGACGTCGGCAGCTACTTCTCGCACTTCGTCGCCGCGCTGCCGACGTGGGCGACCGAGCTGCTCGCCTGGCTCGGCGTCGACGACCTCGCGACCGTGCAGGCCAAGCTGACGGCGGCGATCACGGCGCGCGGCCAGGCGATCACCGGCCGCGCGCTCGACTTCGGCCAGGACGCGCTCGACGTGATCATCGCGTTCGTGATCGCGATGTACCTGCTGTTCTTTCTCCTGCGCGACGGCGACGACGTCGCGCGCGAGATCCGCTCGGTGTTGCCGCTCGCGCCGTCCGCGCGCGAACGGCTGCTCGAGCGCTTCACGACCGTCGTGCGCGCGACGGTCAAGGGCAACGTCCTCGTCGCCGCCGTGCAGGGCGCGCTCGGCGGCCTCGCGTTCTGGGTCCTCGGCGTGCACGCGCCGATCCTGTGGGCGGTCGTGATGGGCTTCCTGTCGCTGCTGCCTGCCGTCGGCGCGGCGCTGATCTGGGCGCCGGTCGCGATCTACCTGCTCGCAGTCGGGCACGTCTGGCAGGGCATCGCGCTGACGCTGTTCAGCACGTTCGTGATCGGCCTGATCGACAACCTGCTGCGGCCGATCCTGGTCGGCAAGGACACCCAGCTTCCCGACTACGTGATCCTCGTCTCGACGCTCGGCGGCCTCGCCGCCATCGGCATCAACGGCTTCGTCGTCGGCCCGGTGATCGCGGCGATGTTCGTCGCCGCCTGGCAGCTGCTCGCGAGCGAGCACGGCCGCGCCGACGCGCCCTGACGCGGAGCTCAGCCGAGCATCTCGAGGATGCCCCACAGCTCCTCGGCGACGATGCGCAGATGCAGGTTGGGGTTCGCCTCCTGCATCCCTTCGTCGTCGATGCCTTGCGCTGCGGCCTTGAGCTCGGCGATCGTCGCCGGCGAGAGCAGGCGTGCGATCGACTTCAGCACGAGGCCGTGCGCGACCAGGCGAGCCTCGAGCTCGCGGATTCGTTCTGCGGCGTCTTCCATCGGCGGCCGAGCGTAGCGCCCGCCGGCCGCGTGCGCCAGCGTTGCCCCACATCGGGTGTTGCCGGACGGCACGAGGCCGCTACGTAGGAACGCTCCGACGCGCAGAATCGGGCCGATGCAGCCCACGACGCGAATCGCGCGCCGCTTCGGCAGCCGCACGCTCTGGCTGCGGATCGCCGCGGCCGCGCTCGCGGTCGCGATCGTCTGGAGCGCGGCGTGGTTCTACCTGCCGCCGATCGTCGCCGCGCAGGCGAAGGACGCGGCGCGAAGCGCGCTCGGCCGCGAGCTGACGCTCGGCCGCGTCACGTTCCGGCCGTGGACGCTCGAGCTGACGATCGAGGACGCTGCGCTCGCCGGCCCGGCGCCCGGCGCGCCGCCGCTGTTCACCGCCAAGCGCATCCACGCCGACCTCGCGATCACGACGCTGTTGCGCCTGGCGCCGATCGTCGATGCGCTCGACATCGATGCGCCGATGCTGCGCGTCGCCCGCGTCGCCGAAGGCCGCCTCGACGTCGACGACGTGCTCGATCGCATCGCCGCGCTGATCGCGGCGAGCGCCGGCAAGCCGCCGGCCCGCTATGCGCTGCACAACATCGTCGTCCGCGATGGCGGCGCCGACTTCGTCGACGAGCCGCTCGCGACGACGCATCGCCTGCGCGGGCTCGCGCTCGGCGTGCCGTTCCTCAGCTCGCTGCCGTCGGAGCGGCAGGTCCGCGTCCAGCCGCACCTCGCGTTCACGCTCGACGACAGCCGCTTCGACACCGCCGGCGAGGCGACGCCGTTCGCCGAGCGCGGCAACGGCGAGCTGCGCCTGAAGATCGACGGCTTCGCGGTGCAGCCGTACCTCGGCTACCTGCCGCGCGGGATGCCGGCCGCCCCGCGCGCGGCGACGCTGAACGCCGACCTCGTCGTCGCCTTCGAGCAGCGGCCGAAGCTCTCGCTCAACGTCAACGGCACGGTCGGCGCGCGCGACATCGAGGTCGTCGATGCCGCCACGCACCAGTTGCTGAAGGTCGGCAACGTGCAGGTCGGGATCGCCGAGCTGCGGCCGCTCGAGCAGCTCGCGCATCTGCAGAGCGTCGCGATCGACGCGCCGCACGTCTTCGCTGCGCGCGACGCCTCCGGGCGGGTCAATCTGATGCTCGCGGGTGAAGGGCCGCGCGGCGACGCGGTTCCGGTGGCACGCGTGCCGCTGCCGACGTCGAAAGCGAGCGGCGCGGCGCGCGTCGCGGCGGCGTCGGCAGCGTCTGCGCCACGCGCAGCGGCCAGCACCCCCGCGGCGGCGAGCGCGGCGCCGTCGTGGCG
>JASLGD010000309.1 GCA_030150305.1 Caldimonas sp.
ATCAAGCACGCGCGCACCGCCGACTGCGTCGTCGCGGGATTTCGCTGGCACAAGTCGACCGACGAAGGCGGCACCGAGGCGGTCGGCTCGCTCCTGCTCGGCCTCTACGACGACGCTGGCGTGCTCCATCACGTCGGCGTGACGTCGTCGTTCACGATGGAGGCGAGGCGCCGCCTCGTGCGCGAGCTCGCGCCGCTGCGCACGAACGCGTTGCGCGACCATCCGTGGGCGCACTGGGCCGAGCAGGCCGGCGAACCGGCGACGGCGCAGCGGATGCCGGGCGCGACGAGCCGCTGGAGCGCCGGCAAGGACCTCGCGTGGCAGCCGCTCCGCCCGGAGCGTGTCTGCGAAGTGAAGTACGACCATCTGCAGGGCGACCGCTTCCGCCACGCGACGACGTTCGTTCGCTGGCGTCCCGACAAGCCGCCCGAGGCGTGCCGCTACGACCAGCTCGACGTCGTCGCGCCGTACGAGCTGAAGCGGATCTTCAGGCGCTGACGACCGCCGCGCGCGACGGCGTTCGTCGACCACCTCGGGCAGCGGCCGCCTGCCTCTCGTCCGCGATCTCAGGCAGCGCTCGCCACCGCCTCGTCGGCCGCCTCACGCGGCGGTCGTCGCCGTCCGCGCGGCCGCGTCGCCGCTCTCCGCACGCATCCGCGCGAACAGGCCATACCAGTCGATCCGCCGCGTCGCGACCATGACCGCGGCGAGCACCGCGAAGAGCAGGATCGAGCCGAGCAGCAAGGCGGTCTGCTCGAGCTGGAGCAGGGCGTAGAGCGCGCCGAAGAGGCCGGCGATGGCGGCGCCGAACGCCGCGCCGGCGCGGCTGCCGCGCAGGACGAACGCGCCGTAGAACGTCAGCAGCGCCGTGCATGCGGCAGCGGCGGCCAGGTACGCGACCGCGAACGGCACGTGCTCGGAGAGGCTGACGAGGAGCAGGAAGAAGATCGCGAGCGCCGAGCCGACGAGCAGGTACTGGATCGGGTGCACGCGCAGGCGCCGCAGCACCTCGAGCGCGCCGACGCCGACGAACGTGAGCGCGATGAACAGAAGACCGTACTTGGTCGCGCGGTCGCTCAGCACGTACGGGCTCACCGGGTCCATGAAGGCGACGCCGAAGGTCTCGACGCAGGCCCGGCGCCGGGCATCGCTCGACGGCACGTCGTCGCCGCCGTCGTAGAGGCCGCACGCCGGGCCGCCATTGGCCGCTGCCTGCGGGGCGGTCGTCGCCAGCGCATTGAGCTGCCAGCGCGCCGTGAACCCGGTCTCGCCGACCTGGCGCTCGAGCGGCAGGAAGCGGCCGGCGAACGACGGATGCGGCCAGTCGGACGCGAGCGTCACCTGCGTGCTGCCGCCGACGGGCGCGACCGCGAGCTCGCCGGTGCCGACGAGCTCGATCCCGATCTCCGCCGCGAGCGGCCGGCGCGCACCAGCGAACGATTCGGCGACGTCGGCGTGGAAGCCGCGCGGATGGGCACCCTGCAGCGTTCCCGGCAGGACCTGGACGACGCCGCCGTCGAGCTGCATCGCGGCGCTGCGCACGCCACGCGAGTCGCCGAGCGCGACGTAGACGATCGGCGCGTCGCAATGCAGTCGCGAGCCGAGGTGCTGCGCCTGCGGCACGAGCGCGGCGCCGTCGTCCCAGCCGGCGCGCAGGCGCGCCTTCAGGACGTAGCCGTTGACCTTGAAGATGCCGCGGTAGCGCGGCTCGATCGCGACGTCGCCCTTCAGGTCGAGCGTCGTGGGGGTCGCAGAGAGCGTGAAGTCGCGCCGCTCGACGACCGTCTTGCGGTCCTTGCCTTCGCCCTGCGTCGCTTCCCACGTCTCGGTGCAGTCGCGCGCGACGACGGGTCCGACGATGGTCTGCGCCGCCGCGAGGCTGGCAGCGACGCTGCGCTCGGCCTCGCGCAGCCTCCCTTCGCGTTCGGCGACGATGCCGCTCACCGTCTGCAGGGCGAGCGTGAGGGCGATGAGGACGGCGACGAGGGAGATCGCCTTCGCGAAGAGAGGGAAGCGACGCGCTGCCATGGGGGTGTGCCTTTTTCGCGGGTTGCGCCGCAAATCGCGGCGGGAGCCCTCAGGATCCGAGCGCGGAGCGAAGAGAATACGAAGTCGACGCGGCGCTCCCGCCGGGTCGGTGAAGGGAAGGTGAAACGGAGCGGGCCGCAGACGCCCGCCGCTGCCGATCGGAAGAATTGGCGCGCCGCCGGCCCTTTCATCGGCGCGTGCGGGCCGCCGCGGCCGTCTACCCTTCACCGCCGCCTCCTCCGCTCGCCCGCCATGACCCTGTTCGGCATCCAACTGCGCAAGCCCTCCTTCAACGAAGTCACTGCAGCGACCGTCATGGCGGTCGGCATCTGGGTCGCCGTGATCGGCCTCGCCAAGGCGACCGGGCAGGCGCTGCAGGCGAGCGACGCCGGCGCGCTCCTCGTCGTCAGCGTCTGGGGCTGCATCGGCGCCCGGCTCGGCGTCGGCATCGGCAAGGGCGGCCGCCACCTCGCCGCGCACGTCGGCGTCAACGCCGTCCTCCTCGCGCTCTACCAGGGCGCGATCGTCCTCGCGAGCTGACGCAGCCGGCGCGCAGAGGCGCGCGACGTCGCCGCTGTAGGATCGCGCTGACGCGGTCTATCGGTGCCGGCGGATGGGAGTTGCAGCGCGGCCGTCATAGCCTAGGGTCGCTTGCCGGCTCCACGTCCGCGTGGCGCCGGGTGGCGTCAGCGCGGCCGGCACATGCCACTTCCGGTATAGGCGGGTCGTAATCTACGGCTTGGAAACGGGGAAGAGCATGAACTTCATCATTTGGCTCGTGGTAGGCGGCCTCATCGGCTGGATCGCCAGCATGATCATGAGGACCGATGCGCAGCAGGGCGTCATCCTGAACGTGGTCGTCGGCATCATCGGAGCGATGCTCGGCGGCTGGCTGCTGGCGCCGCTGTTCGGCACCGGGACGATCAACCAGAACGACTTCAGCCTCGCCGGGCTGGGCGTGTCGTTGCTCGGCGCGATCATCCTGCTGGCGATCGTCAACCTGATCCGCCGCGGCAGCCCGCGCTGAAGCTCTGCGACCGGCGGCCGGGCGCACCCCGCCGCCGGTTCCGATTTCCGTTCGGCATGACAATGCCTGCCGCGACGCCGCTGGCGCCGCGGAAGGACGAGCAATGCCGACGACGATCTGGGTCCTCAACGGACCGAACCTGAATCTCCTCGGGACGCGCGAGCCGGCGATCTACGGCTCGACGACGATCGCCGACCTCGAGCGCACGTGCCGCGACGCCGCGCGGGTGCACTCGATCGAGATCGACTTCCGGCAGAGCAACCACGAAGGCGTGCTGATCGACTGGCTGCACGCGGCCGGCGCGGCGCCGGCGGGCAGCGTCGCCGGCATCGTGCTCAACGCCGGCGCCTACACGCACACCTCGGTCGCGCTGCACGACGCGATCAAGGCGATCATGCCGCCGGTGATCGAGGTGCACCTCTCGAACGTGCACGCGCGCGAGCCGTTCCGCCACCACTCGTACCTGTCGCCGGCGTGCGCCGGGATCGTCGTCGGCTTCGGCGTCGCCGGCTATGCGATGGCAATCGACGGCCTCGCCCGCGCGGCGCGCGCGACGGCGACGGCGCAGAAGCGATGATCGAGAAGGAAGTCGCGTCGCTGCAGGCCGCCGTCGCCGACGTCCGCGACGGCGCGACCGTGATGATCGGCGGCTTCGGCACTGCAGGGCTGCCGAACGAGCTCGTCGGCGCGCTCCTCGAGCAGGGCGCCAAGGACCTGACGATCATCAACAACAACGCCGGCAACGGCGACAGCGGCCTCGCGGCGCTGCTCGCGGCGCGCCGCGTCAAGAAGATCGTCTGCTCGTTTCCGCGCCAGGTCGACAGCCACCACTTCGACCGCCTCTACCGGGCCGGCGAGATCGAGCTCGAGTTGGTTCCCCAGGGCAATCTCGCCGAGCGCATCCGCGCCGCCGGCGCCGGCATCGGCGGCTTCTTCACGCCGACCGGCTACGGCACCGAGCTCGCGAAGGGCAAGGAGACGCGCAAGATCGGCGGGCGCATGTACGTGTTCGAGACGCCGCTGCACGCCGACTATGCGTTCATCAAGGCCGAGCGCGGCGACCGCTGGGGCAACCTCACCTACCGGATGACCGCGCGCAACTTCGGCCCGGTGATGGCGATGGCCG
>JASLGD010000315.1 GCA_030150305.1 Caldimonas sp.
CCGTCACCGGCTGGCATGCGCACAGCTTCGTCGGCGCGGGCCTGCTGCTCGCGATCGGCGCGCTGGCGACGGCGGCGCAGCTGCTGCTCACGCGCGCGTACGCGCACGGCAACACGCTCGTCAACGCCAGCCTGCAGTACCTCGGCATCGCGTTCTCGTACGTCTACGGCGTCGTGCTGTTCGCCGATCACGTCAGCTGGATCGCCGCGCTGGGCATGGCGGCGATCGTCGGCGCCGGCCTCCTGGCGTCGCTGGTGCGCGCGCGACACGCGCGTCGCGAAGCCTGGCCGAGAAGCTGAGAACTACTGCGCACTTCGCCGGCAAATCTCCGTTTCGGGCGAGCGGCCCGATGGTCCGCGGCGGCGGTCGCGAATATCGTCGATCGAGCGCTTCAGCTCTCGGAGCCTTCATGTCGCACGCCTCCAGCGTTCGCGCGCAGAGCAGCCAGCAAGGTGCCGCCGCGATCGAGACCTCGACCCTGCACGAGGTCGCCCGCATCATCGACCATGCGTTCGCGGCCGGACCGGGCGGCGTGCAGCCGCGGATCGTCTACGACGCGGTCGAGTGGGTGATCGACGCGCTCGACGCCGGCAGGCTTCGCGTCGCCGAGCGCCGCGGCGTCGGCGAGTGGATCGTGCACCAGTGGGTGAAGAAGGCGGTCCTGCTCTCGTTTCGCCTCAACGACAGCAAGCTGATGCAGGCCGGCGGCATGTCGTACTTCGACAAGGTCGACTCCAAGTTCTCCGGCTTCGACGAGGCCGACATGCGCGCGACGGGCGTGCGCACGGTGCCGCCGGCGATGGTCCGCCAGGGCGCGTACCTCGCCCGCAACGTCGTCGTGATGCCGAGCTTCGTCAACGTCGGCGCCTACGTCGACGAAGGATCGATGGTCGACAGCTGGGTCACCGTCGGCTCGTGCGCGCAGATCGGTCGCAACGTCCACCTGAGCACCGGCGCGTCGATCGGCGGCGTGCTCGAGCCGGTGCAGGCGAACCCGACGATCGTCGAGGACAACTGCTTCATCGGCGCGCACGCCGCCATCGTCGAAGGCGTGATCGTCGAGGAGAACGCGGTGATCGGCATGGGCGTGCAGCTCGGCCGCAGCACCAAGATCCTCGACGCCGAGGCGCGCACGATCAGCTACGGCCGGGTGCCGTCGGGCTCGGTCGTGATCCCGGGCAACCTGCCGTCGGCCGACGGCACGTACAGCACGTCGTGCGCGGTGATCGTCAAGAAGGTCGACGCGCAGACGCGCGCGCGCACGAGCATCAACGAGCTGCTGCGCACCTGACCGCGCGCCGGGCGCGCCCGGGGCGCGCGTCTGCTCGCTAGTACTGCGACTGCCGCTGCAGGTCGGCGACGCCGGCGATCGCGCGCGCGAGCCGCTTGACGTCGATCGGCTTGGCGACGTGGTCGTCCATGCCGGCCTCGAGATACGTCTGCCGGTCCTCGACCATCGTGTTCGCGGTCAGCGCGATGATCGGGATCTGCGAGGTCGGGCCGTCGAGCGCGCGGATCGCGCGCGCCGCGGCGAGGCCGTCGAGGTTGGGCATCTGGATGTCCATCAGGACGAGGTCGTACGCCGACGCCTGCACCTTGGCGAGCACCTCGTGGCCGTCGCGCGCGAGGTCGGCACTGTGGCCGAGCTGCGCGAGCATCGCGCAGATGACAAGCTGGTTGATCTCGTTGTCCTCGGCGACGAGGATGCGCAGGCCGCCGTTCATCGAGCGGTCGGGCTCGAAGCGCGACTCGGCCCCCGCGAGCTGCGCCGAGTGGCCGCGCTGCAGCTCGACCGCGATGCGGAACGTGCTGCCGCGGCCGACCTCGGTCTCGACCGCGATGGTGCCGCCCATGAGGTCGAGCAGGCCGCGGCAGATCGCGAGGCCGAGGCCGCTGCCGCCGTAGCGCCGGCTGATGCCGCTGTCGGCCTGGCGGAAGCGCTCGAAGAGCGTCGGCAGCGCCGCCTTGTCGATGCCGATCCCGGTGTCCTCGACGGCGACCTCGAAGAGGACGCGCTCGTGGCCGAGGTCGCGGAAGTCGACCTGCACGGTGACCGAGCCCTGCTCGGTGAACTTGACGGCGTTGCCGATCAGGTTGAACAGCACCTGCCGCATCCGCCCTTCGTCGCCGATCAGCACCATCGGCAGGCCGCTCTGGTAGCGCACCTTGAAGGCGAGGCCCTTCTCGTACGCGCGCGTCGCGACCGACGCCGCGACCTCGTCGACGAGGCGGCGCGGATCGAACTCGGCGAGCACGAGCTCGAGCCGGCCGGCCTCGACGCGCGAGAGGTCGAGGATGTCGTTGATGAGCGCGAGCAGGGCATTGCCCGAGCTGCGGATCGTGCGCACGTAGCCGAGCTGCTGCTCGGTGAGCTGGGTCTGCATCAGCAGGCTGTTCATGCCGAGGACGCCGTTCAGCGGCGTGCGGATCTCGTGGCTCATCGCGGCGAGGAACTGCGACTTCGCCTCGTTCGACGCCTCGGCCGCAGCCTTGGCGCGCGCCAGCTCGCGCTCGGCCTTGGTGATGTCGCGCATCACGCTGACGGTGCCGCCGTCGAGCGTGCGCCGCTCGACGACGTGGATGACGCTGCCGTCGGCGAGCTCCTGCTCGAAGGTGCCGTCGCCGCTCTTGTGCTGCGCCAGCCGCGCCTCGACCCAAGCCAGCCGCTCGGCCTCCTGCGCGGGGTCGGGAGCGATCGTCGCCGCGCTCGCCTCGGCGATCGTGCGGAACTCGACGCCGGCGCCGATCACCATCCGCACGGCCGGGAACATCTCGAGGTAGCGCGCGTTCCAGGCGAGGACGCGGTCGTGCGAGTCGCAGAGCAGGAAGCCGTCGCCCATCGACGCGAGCGCGCGGTCCATGATGTTCTTCGCGCGCGCGAGCTCGAGCCGCGCGCGCGACAGGCGGCCGAGCTGCCAGTGCGCCGCGTAGCCGGCGGCGAGCAGCATCGAGATCAGCGCGATGCCGACCGTGAGGAACTGGTTGCGCGCGACGCGCCAGTCGGCAAGCGCCGCGTCGCGCGGGATCCCGGCGGTGAGGCGGATCGAGCGGTACAGCGCCGGCAAGGCGGAGACGATCGCCGGCGTGCCGTCG
>JASLGD010000330.1 GCA_030150305.1 Caldimonas sp.
GCCGCCGGCTGCATCGCCCGCCGCGGCGTCGCCCAGGCGACGTCGTCGGCGCTGGTGTCGGGCGGCAGCACGGTCGGCGGCACCCGCCAGCCGTCGCCGACGTTGCGCTGCGACTCGACGCGCGCCGCGAGCGCCTGCGCGCCGACCAGCTCGGCCATCGACTGGCCGTCGCGCGGCACGAAGGCGTCGAGGTAGATCACGCCGGCGACGCGTTCGCTCGCCCGGTCGGCGACGCCGGTGACGACCATGCCGCTGTAGTTGTGGCCGACCAGGATCGTGTTGCGCAGATCCTCGCACGCGAGGACGCCGAAGATGTCCTCGACGTGCAGCGCCAGGTCGACCTCGGGGCTGGCGAGATGGACGCGCTCGCCGAGCCCGGTGAGCGTCGGCGTGAAGACGTCGTGGCCGCGCGCGCGCAGCAGCGGGCGCAGCTTCTTCCACGCCCAGCCGCCGCTCCACGCACCGTGCACCAGCAGAAATGTCGACATCGCGCCTTCGTTGCGGGCCCAGCGCGAAGGGACCACAAGGCGATCGCGCTGTCAACGCCGCGGCGGCGATGCGATCGCGCCGAGCGTGCCGTCTGCCACGGCGGCGGCGGCGACGATCGGCGCGCGCGCAACGCCCGGCCGGGCGCAAGCGCGGCGGCCGAGGCGCACAATCGCCGGCTTTGTGATGCCGGCCCGCGCCGGCGCAGGCCAGGAGACGAAGGATGGCAAAGGGCTACTGGATCGCGCGCGTCGACGTTCGCGACGCCGAGGCGTACAAGGCCTACGTGGCCGCCAACGCGGCACCGATCGCGAAGTTCGGCGGGCGCTTCCTCGTTCGCGCCGGGCGCTTCGAGAGTCCCGAAGGCACGAGCCGCTCGCGCAACGTCGTCCTCGAGTTCCCGTCGTACCAGGCGGCGCTCGACTGCTATCGCTCGCCCGAATACCAGGCCGCGGTGCAGCTCCGGCTGCCGGTCTCGACGGTCGACATGGTCGTCATCGAAGGCTACGACGGTCCGCAGCCCGGCTGAACCCGCATTCCTCCTTCACCCGCAACGCAAAAGAGAACCGCATGTACCCCGACATCCAGCTCTACATCGACGGTGCCTGGACGCCGGCCGCGTCCGGCCGCACGCATCCCGTCGTCAACCCCGCGACCGGCGAGACGATCGGCACCTTCGCGTGGGCCGATCGCGCCGACCTCGACCGCGCGCTCGAAGCGGCGGCGAAGGGATTCCAGACGTGGAAGAAGGTCTCGGCGTACGAGCGCTCGAAGATCATGCGCAAGGCCGCCGACCTGCTGCGCGAGCGGCTGCAGACGGTCGCCGAGATCATGACGCAGGAGCAGGGCAAGACCGTCGCCGAGGCGAAGGCCGAGATCCTCAACGGCGCCGACACGATCGACTGGTTCGCCGAGGAAGGCCGCCGCACGTACGGCCGCGTCATCCCGGCGCGCGCCGAGGGCGTGTACCAGCTCGTGATCAAGGAGCCGGTCGGCCCGGTCGCGGCGTTCACGCCGTGGAACTTCCCGATCAACCAGATCGTGCGCAAGCTCTCGGCCGCGCTCGCCGCCGGCTGCTCGATCATCGTCAAGGCGCCGGAAGAGACGCCGGGCTCGCCGGCCGAGCTGATCCGCGCGTTCGCCGACGCCGGGGTGCCGGCCGGCGCGGTCAACCTCGTCTTCGGCGACCCGGCGGCGATCTCGTCGTACCTGATCCCGCATCCGGTGATCCGCAAGATCTCGTTCACCGGCTCGACGGTCGTCGGCAAGCAGCTCGCTGCGCTCGCCGGCCAGCACATGAAGCGCGTCACGATGGAGCTCGGCGGCCACGCGCCGGTGATCGTCTTCGATGACGCCGACGCGGCGGTCGCAGCGAAGGTCATGGCCGCGAGCAAGTTCAGGAACGCCGGCCAGGTCTGCATCTCGCCGACGCGCTTTCTCGTCCAGGAAGGCATCTACAAGAGCTTCGTCGAGCAGTTCGCCGCGCACGCGAAGGCGCTCAAGGTCGGCAACGGCCTCGAGAAGGACGTCCGCATGGGCGCGCTCGCGAACCCGCGCCGCAGCCGCGCGATGGAGGCCAACGTCGAGGACGCGACGAAGCACGGCGCCAAGGTGGTGGCCGGCGGCCACGCGATCGGCGACAAGGGCAACTTCTGGGAGCCGACCGTCGTCGCCGAGCTGCCGAACGACGCCAAGGCGATGAACGAGGAGCCGTTCGGGCCGCTCGCGATCATCAATCCGTTCCGCACGTTCGACGATGCGGTGCAGGAAGCGAACCGCTTGCCGTTCGGGCTCGCCGCGTACGCGTGGACGAAGTCGGCGAAGACCGCGAACGCGATCGCCAACGCGGTCGAGACCGGGATGATCTCGATCAACCACGTCGGGCTCGGCATCCCCGAGGTGCCGTTCGGCGGCGTCAAGGATTCGGGCTACGGCTCCGAAGGCGGCAGCGAGGCGATCGAGCCGTACCTCAATCCGAAGTTCGTCTCGCAGGCCGGTCTCTGAGGCGCTTGGGCGCGCCGCGATGGCGATCGTGCTCGACCCCGCGGCGCGCGAGGACGCGATCGCCTCGCGCTGAGCGTCGCCGCGGTCGCGCATGCACGGCACGGGCGAGCTTCTCGAACGCGACGAGCTGCTCGCGGCGCTGAGCGCCGCCGCCGAGGCGGCGGCGGGCGGCCAGGGCGCGACCGTCCTCGTCAGCGGCGAGGCGGGGATCGGCAAGACCTCGCTCCTCGAGCGCTTCGCCGCCACGCTCGGCCGCGGCCGCGTGCTCTGGGGCGCGTGCGAGGCGCT
>JASLGD010000341.1 GCA_030150305.1 Caldimonas sp.
CCGCGGTCATCGCCGTGCCGCATCCGAAGTGGGACGAGCGGCCGCTGCTGATCGTGGTCCGCAAGCCCGACGCCGACTGCGGGAAGGACGAGCTGCTCGCGCATTACGACGGGAAGATCGCGAAGTGGTGGACGCCCGACGACGTCGTGTTCGTCGACGCGATTCCGCTCGGCGCGACCGGCAAGATGCTGAAGAACCGCTTGCGCGAGCAGTACGCGAACCACCTGCTCGAGCACGCCTGATCGCCGGCGCTCCTGACCCGGCGCGCCGCGCGTGCGCGTCGCCGTGAACGCGGCGGCCGCGTCGCGGGCGCGCGCCGGCGCATGGGCGGCGGCGCTCGCGTTCACCTGGTGGGGCTTCTTCCCGCTCTACTTCCGCCTGCTGCCGAACGTCTCGCCGCCCGAGGTGCTCGCGAACCGGATCGTCTGGTCGCTGCTCCTCGTCGGCGGCGTCCTCACCTGGCGCTCTCGCTGGGGATGGCTGCGTCCGGCGCTCGGCTCGCGCCGGCGGATGGCGAGCTTCGTCGGCAGCGCGCGGCTGCTGTCGGCGAACGGGATGACGTACATCTGGGCCGTCTCGCACGGCCACGTCGTCGAGGCGAGCCTCGGCTACTTCATCACGCCGCTCGTCAACGTCGCGCTCGGCTACTTCGCGCTCGGCGAACGGCCGCGCCGCGCGCAGTGGATCGCGCTCGCGATCGCGGCCGCGGGCGTCGGCTGGCTGACCGTCAGCGCCGGACGATTGCCGTGGCTCGGCCTCGTCCTCGGCCTCAGCTTCGGCGCGTACGGATTGCTGCGCAAGGTCGCATCGCTCGGCGCGCTCGAAGGGCTCACGCTCGAGACGATGATCCTCGCGCCGTTCGCGATCGCCGGGATGGCGATGTGGTGGGGCGGCAGCGCGACGAGCTTCCCGGGACCCGACGCCGGCACCAACGCGTGGCTGATCGGCCTCGGCCCGGCGACGACGGTGCCGCTGCTGCTCTTCGCGATCGCCGCGCGAAGGCTCTCGATGACGACGCTCGGCCTCTTCCAGTACCTGAGCCCGACGATCCAGTTCCTGCTCGGGGTCTGGCTCTTCCACGAGCCGTTCGGCAGCGGGCGGCTCGCCGGCTTCGTCCTGATCTGGGCCGCGCTCGCCCTGTACAGCCTCGACGGCTGGCGGCGACGGACGACGCGCGTCGTCGTCGACGAGGGCTGAGGCGAGCGAGCGCTACGCCGGCGCCTGCTCGGCTGCGATCACCTGTGCCGCCGCGTTGACGACGGCGGCGATGCGGCCGACGTCGCGCAGCTGCTGCGTCGTCAGGCCTTCCTTCTTCAGCAGCGCGTAGTGCGACGACACGCAGAAGTGGCACTTGCCGACGATCGACGCGGCGAGCGCGTACGCCTCGAACTTCTTCTTGGCGACGCCGCCCGAGGTCGCGTACGCGTTCATGCGCAGCTCGGCGCGCTGCGCCTTCAGCTCGTCGTCGCCGGCCATCTCGACGTACGGGTACCACGCGTTGTTCATGCCCATCAGGGCGGCGGCAGTGAGCGCCGCGTTCGCCTCTGCCGGCGGCGTCGCCGCGCGCAGCGCGTCGACGAGCGGCTTCGACTTCGCAGCGAACGCCGAGGCGAGCGCGACGCCGAGCGCGTCCTCGGCGGGCAGGCTCGAGCGAGCGATCGCGCCGTCGAGATTGAGGCGGATGTCCTTCGCGTAGTCGGGGATCAGCGCCTTGATCGAGTCGAGGAATTCCATCGTTGTGTTCTCCGGATCGCGGGATGAAAAAGCCCGCCGAAGCGGGCTTGCTCGAACGAGCTGGCGCTCAGAGCGTCTGGCCGCCGACCGCGCGGTTGCACGGGCAGAGCTCGTCGGTCTGCAGGCCGTCGAGGATGCGAAGCACCTCTTCCGGGTTGCGGCCGACGTTGAGGTTGTTGACGCTGACGTGCTGGATCGTGCCCTCCGGGTCGACGATGAACGTCGCGCGCAGCGCCACGCCTTCGTTGCGGTCGCGCACGCCGAGCTGGTCGACGAGCGAGCCCTTGGAGTCGCCGAAGCTCCAATGGCCGAGCTTCGAGAGATCCTTGTGGTCACGCCGCCAGCCGAGCTTGGAGAACTCGTTGTCGGTCGAGCCGCCGAGCAGAACGGCGTCGCGCTCCTCGAATTGCCTGGCCAGCTTGTCGAAGCCGACGATCTCGGTCGGGCAGACGAAGGTGAAGTCCTTCGGCCAGAAGTAGATGACCTTCCACTTCCCGGGGAAGCTCTTCTCGGTGATCGTCTCGAACGCCGAGACGCCGTTTTCCTCGTGGTGATTGAAGCCGGGCTTGACGCCCTGGACGCTGAAGGCTTCGAGCTTGTCGCCGATCGTTTTCATGGCTGTTCCTGGTGCTGGGGAGAGTGCCCGCGGGCACGACAGGAAGAGAGTTTAGGCTATCGAATATTAACATCCAATCGAGTTTGACTAAGACGTCGATTGGCCGACGGAGCCGCGCAGGTCACCCGCGAGGCTCGTCAGCGTCTCGGCGGCGATCTCGGTGTGCGCCGGGTAATTGGTGTGGTCGCAACCGAGCCGCACGCTCGCGCCCGCACGGACGGCGTCGCGCGTCTGCTCCGGCAGCTCGAAGCGAAGGAAGTGCACCGCCGAAGTCTTCTCGTCGTTCTCGCGGTCGAGGTCCTCGTCGGCGATCGCATAGACGCGCGCGTGCCCCTCGACCTCGACGAAAACGCGGTCCTCGACGCCGATCAAGCGGGCGAGCTCGCGCTTGCGTTCGTTCGGATCGGGATACTCGATCAGCATCGTCGCCTTCCAGTTGGTGCCGTCGGGAACGAGCGGCGCGTAGGCGTCGACCTCGGCCTGGATGCCGGCCTCGTCGAAGATCTTCTCGATGTGAAGCATCTCCTGGATCTGGCGGCGGACCGTCGCCTCGTCCTCGAACTGCACGCTCAGGTGCTCGCCGAGACGGACCGTGCGGAGCTGGCGGTGCGCGATCACCGCGGCGCGCTGCGCGTTGCGCACCTTTGCGTAGGCCTCGAGCGTCAGCAGGCTCTCGCGCGTGATCGTCATCGCTCCTCCAGGCCGTACGCGCGCCTGAGGAGGCTGAGCGGATGGCGCAGCTCCGGCGCCGGCTTGCCCTCGCCCGCCATGCCCTGCGCGATGTGGTGCCCGGCGAGCGCGCAGTCCGAGCTGACGACGTCGGGCGCAGGCGCAGCCATGGCGCGAAACACGGGCCTGCCGATCTTCATCGCGACCGGATGCGTCTTCGTCCTGACGCCGTACGTCCCCGCATGCCCGGAGCAGCGCTCGACGGTCGTCAGCTCGACCGCCACCGTCTTGCCGATCAGCTTCAGCATCTCCTCGGTCTTGCGGCCGATCTTCTGCACGCGACCGTGGCAGGGCACGTGGTAGCTCACCCTGCCGAGCGGCTGCTTGAAGTCGGTCTTCAGCAGGCCGTCGCGATGGCGCGCGATCAGGTACTCGAAGGGATCGAACATCGCCTCCTGGACGAGCTTGACGTCGGCGTCGTCGGGAAAGAGCAGCGGCAGCTCCTGCTTGAACATCAGCGTGCACGACGGGATCGCCGTCACGATCGCAAAGCCCTCGCGCGCGTAGCGGGCGAGCACCGGGATGTTCTTCTCCTTCAGCCGCTCGACGCCTTCGAGATCGCCGAGCTCGAGCTTGGGCATGCCGCAGCAGCTCTCCTTCTCGACGACCTCGTACGGAATCGCGTTGTGCTCGAGCACGTCGACCAGGTCGAGGCCGATCCCGGGTTCGTTGTAATTGACGATGCACGTCGAGAAAATCGCGACCTTGCCCGGGCTGCGCTCGCCGTCGACGACCGCGGTCGCGCTCCCCTTCCTGCGCGCCGCGCCGCGGAATCGCTTCGCCGCGAGCGGCGGCAGCCAGGCGTCGGGATGCACCTCGAGCGTCTTGTCGAGCAGCGTTCGCACCGGCCGCGTGCGGTTGGCGGCGTTCACGGTCTGCGTGACGATCGGGATGCCGGCGAGCTGGCCGTGGACGTCGGTCTTGGCGAGCAGCTTCGCTCCGGCATCGACCTCGCCGTTGCCGTAGCGAATGACCTTGGCGCGCAGCATGACGTGCGGGAAGTCGACGTTCCACGGATGCGGCGGAACGTACGGGCACTTCGTCATGTAGCAGAGGTCGCACAGGTAGCACTGCTCGACGACCTTCGCGTAGTCCTTCTTGTCGACGCCGTGCACCTCGCCGTCGGCGGTCGCGTCGACGAGGTCGAACAGGGTCGGGAACGACTGGCAGAGGCTCACGCAGCGCCGGCAGCCGTGGCAGATGTCGAACACGCGCTCCATCTCGGCGAGCGCCTTGGTCTCGTCGCGGTAGTCGGCGCTCTTCCAGTCGATCGGGTGGCGTGTCGGCGCTTCGAGGTTGCCTTCGCGCAGCGTCATCGGCTTGAGCCTCCATCAACGAACAAGGGCCGCTGCGGGCCCTTGTTCTCGGCGTGCGAGTTCTCGGTCAGTCGACGAGCACGTCGAGCGCCTTCTGGTAGCGGTTGGCGTGCGAGCGCTCCGCCTTGGCGAGCGTCTCGAACCAGTCGGCGATCTCGTCGAAGCCTTCCTGCCGCGCCGTCTTCGCCATTCCCGGGTACATGTCGGTGTACTCGTGCGTCTCGCCGGCGACCGCGGCCTTCAGGTTGTCGCGCGTCGGGCCGATCGGCAGCCCGGTCGCCGGATCGCCGACCTGCTCGAGGAACTCGAGATGGCCGTGCGCGTGGCCGGTCTCGCCCTCGGCGGTCGAGCGGAACAGCGCCGCGACGTCGTTCTGGCCTTCGATGTCGGCCTTGTTCGCGAAGTAGAGGTAGCGGCGATTGGCCTGCGATTCGCCGGCGAACGCATCGCGCAGGTTCTGCTCGGTCTTCGATCCCTTGAGTGCCATCTCGAGTCTCCCGTGTCGGCGCGTCGACGCGGCGCGCCGACGATCCCGCCGACGCTAACGCGTTCGCGCGCGGGCGGCAATACGCGGATTCAATCCGGCGAATTGCATCCGCCTATGTACGCCCCTTCCGGGCCGTCGGGGACGGCCGTTTTGCTAGACTCGCGCCTCCAGTGGGGGGGTAGCTCAGCTGGGAGAGCGTCGCGTTCGCAATGCGAAGGTCGGGAGTTCGATCCTCCTCCTCTCCACCACCCGGATCGAAAAAGCCCTGAGGCTCGCGCCTCAGGGCTTTCTTTTTCTCGACGGGCGCAGCCGGGCTGTGCCGTCGTTGTGTCACCGCGTCCGATCAGTCGACCGTGCAGACGAAGTTCGCCTGGTCCTCGATGCTGCCGGAGCCGGCGTACTTGGCGTACGCCGGGAACGGACAGAGCGGCCGCGTCCGACCCGGCCACGGCGTCGCGGCCGGGGCGGTGCCGACGATCTTCGCCGGCGGCGCGCCGTTCTCGACCCAGTTCACCACGGCGCCGAACG
>JASLGD010000347.1 GCA_030150305.1 Caldimonas sp.
ATGCGCGCCAAGGCGCTCGCCTGAGGACCCGCGATGACGCTGCGCGAGGCGAACATCCTGCGCTACGTGCGCTGGCTGAGCGAGACGCGCGGCCTCGACTTCGATCCGACGACCGTCGAAGGGTACGAGCGCCTGTGGCGCTGGTCGTGCCGCGATCTCGGCGCGTTCTGGCAGTCGATCTGGGATCACTTCGACATCGTCTCGCCGACGCCGCACTCGACGGTGCTGGTCGAGGAGAAGATGCCCGGCGCGGTCTGGTTCCCGGGCGCGCAGGTCAACTTCGCGCAGCACGTCTTCGGTCACGCGCATGCGGCGCACGCAGCCGGGCACCCCGCGATCGTCTTTCGCGACGAGGCGATGCAGCGCGAAGGTCGCAGCGACGAGATCGCGTGGCCCGAGCTGCGCCGCCGCGTCGCCGCGCTCGCCGCGGCGCTCGAGTCGATGGGCGTCGCCGCCGGCGATCGCGTCGTCGCGTTCCTGCCGAACCGGCCGGAGGCGATCGTCTCGTTTCTCGCCTGCGCGTCGATCGGAGCGATCTGGTCGATCTGCTCGCCCGACATGGGCCCGCTCGCCGTGCTCGACCGCTTCCGTCAGATCGCGCCGAAGGCGCTGATCGCGTGCGACGGCTACGTCTACGGCGGCGCGGTGCACGACCGTTCCGGCGTGCTCGCGACGCTGTGCGCCGAGCTGCCGACGCTGACCGACGTCGTCGTCTGGCGGCACCCGCAGCTTGCGCTCGCGCTCCCCGCGCTCGCATCGTCGAGCCGACGCAGCCACGACTTCGCGGCGCTCGCCGCGGGCCAGGCGACGTTCGCGCCGCGCTGGCTGCCGTTCGAGCATCCGCTCTGGATCGTCTACTCGAGCGGCACGACCGGCCTGCCGAAGGCGATCGTGCACGGCCACGGCGGCATCATGCTCGAGCAGCTGAAAGGCGGCGCGCTCCACAACGACGTCGCCGCGAGCGCGCTCGGCGGCGATCGCTACCACTGGTACAGCTCGACCGGCTGGATCATGTGGAACTCGCAGGTCGGCGCGCTGCTCGGCGGCACGACGGTGTGCATGTACGACGGCAGCCCCGCCGGACCGGAGAGCGGGCTCGCGGGCGAGCGCCGCAGCGCCGACTGGTCGACGCTCTGGCGCTTCGCAGCCGACACCGGGGTCACGTTCTTCGGCGCCGGCGCGGCGTTCTACGCGAGCTGCCTGAAGGCCGACGTCGAGCCGCAGCGCGTCGGCGATCTCGCGGCGCTGCGCGCGGTCGGGGCGACCGGATCGCCGCTAGCGATCGAGTGCTACGAGTGGATCTGGTCGAAGCTGCCGCAGCCAGACGGTCGTCCGATCTGGCTCGATCCGATCTCGGGCGGCACCGACTTCGCCGGCGCGTTCGTCGCCGGCATGCGCACGCTGCCGGTGGTCGCCGGCGAGATGCAGTGCCGTTGCCTCGGCGCCGCGATCGAGGCGTGGAGCGAGCCCGACGCGAGCGGCCGCGGCCGCGCGCTCGTCGACGAGGTCGGCGAGCTCGTCTGCACGAAGCCGATGCCGTCGATGCCGCTCTACTTCTGGAACGACCCGGGCAACCGGCGACTCCTCGACAGCTACTTCGACATGTACCCCGGCGTCTGGCGGCACGGCGACTGGATCCGCATCACGCGCAACGGCGGCGCGGTCATCTACGGCCGCAGCGACGCGACGATCAACCGCCACGGCATCCGCATGGGCACCGCCGAGCTGTACCGCGCGGTCGAGGCGCTGCCCGAGGTGACCGACAGCCTCGTCGTCGACCTCGAATACCTCGGCCGCGACAGCTACATGCCGCTCTTCGTCGTCCTGCGCGAAGGCCTCGTGCTCGACGACGCGCTGACGAAGCGCATGCGCGACGTCATCAAGACGGCGCTCTCGGCGCGCCACGTCCCGAACGAGATCTTCCAGGTGCAGTCGATCCCGCGCACGCTCTCGGGCAAGAAGATGGAGCTGCCGGTCAAGAAGCTTCTCCTTGGCGCCGCGCCCGACGACGTCTTCAAGCTCGACGCGATGGCCAACGCCGACAGCGTCGCCTGGTTCACCGAGTTCGCACGCAAACGCGCCGCGACCTGATCGGGCCCGCAGGGACCGGCCCCTCCCTCTCGGAGGGAGGGGAGCGAAGCGGGGAGGGAGCAGCCCTGTGCGGATCTTCCGCTGTAGGGCGCAGCCCTAGAGCGGAAGCTCGGTGAAGTAGCGGCCGCCGTGGAAGATCAGCGGCTGCGCGCCGACGCGGCGCGAGCACGACTCGACCTCGCCGACGAAGATGACGTGATCGCCTTCGTCGTAGCGGCTTCGGTTGAAGCACTCGAAGACAGCCGCGGCGCCGTCGAGCAGCGGTGCGCCGCTGGCGCCGACGCGAAACGCGACGCCGTCGAAGCGATCGACGTCCTTGCTCGCGAAGCGCAGCGCGAGCGCGTGCTGGTCGGCGGCGAGGATGTGGATCGCGTAGTGCGAGCCGCGCGCAAAGGTCGGCATCGAGCCGGCCTGCCGCGACAGGCTCCAGAGCACAAGCGGCGGCGCGATCGAGACCGAGTTGAATGAATTCGCGGTCAGGCCGATCGGCGCACCGTCGACGCTGCGGGCCGTGACGATGGTGACGCCGGTCGCGAACATCGCGAGCGCGGCGCGGAACTCGTCGCCGCTGAAGCTCGGAGGCGCGGCACGCGTGGTGCGATCCATGCGCCATTGTCCGCGCTCGCGCGCGCCGTCGCCGCGAAGAGCGCAGTCGCTGCGAATGGCCTCCCTAGAATGGCCGCATGACGTCTGGGCCGGCCCGCGGCGCATCGGCCGCGCGCCTCGATCGGCGCGCGCTGCATCGGCTGCTCGCCGTCACCGTCCTCGGCTTCGCGTCGGGGCTGCCGCTCGCGCTCACCGGCCAGGCGATGCAGGCGTGGCTCACCGCCGACGGCGTCGACATCGCGACGATCGGCTTCCTCAGCCTGGTCGGCCTGCCGTACACGTTCAAGTTTCTCTGGGCGCCGCTGATGGACCGCTTCGAGCCGCCGTGGCTCGGCCGGCGGCGCGGCTGGCTCGTCGTCACGCAGCTCGCGCTCGCCGGCGCGCTGTTCTGGATGGCGGCGACGCCGCCGGCATCGGCGCTCGGTGCGTTCGCGCTGCTCGCCGGTCTCGTCGCGTGGCTGTCGGCGTCGCAGGACGTCGTCGTCGACGCGTACCGCACCGACCTGCTCGCCGCGCCCGAGCGCGGGCTCGGCTCGTCGCTCGCCGTCCTCGGCTACCGGCTCGCGATGATCGTCTCGGGCGGCATCGCGTTCATCTGGGTCGATCCGCGCCAGGGCGGCGGCTGGACGTGGCCGGAGGTGTACCGGCTGATGGCGTTCTTCATGGTCGGCGCCGCCGCGTTCTCGGCCCTCGTCGTCCCGCGCCTCGTCGGCGCGCCGACGCCGGCGAGCGTCGCCCGCAACGACGTCGTCGGCTTTCTCGCCGTCGCGCTCGCCGTCGCGCTCGGCTTCGTGGCGACGCGCTACGCGTTCGCGCCGGCGGCGCGCAGCGTGCTCGCGCCGCTCCTCGCGGCGCGCGGCCTTGCCGCGCCGCTGCCCGAACGCTGGGCCGACCTCGTCGCGCTCTTCGTCGGCATCGCGGTCACGCTGCCGCTGGTCGCGTGGGCAGCGCGGCGCGCGCGCTTCGAGACCTTCCTCGGCAGCCTGAACAGCTACTTCGCGCAGGACGGCGCGCTGCCGTTCCTCGCCTTCATCGTCCTCTACAAGCTCGGCGACGCCTTCGCGGGATCGCTGCTGACGCCCTTCCTGCTGCAGGCGATGCACTACAGCACCGCCGAGGTCGGCGTCGTCAACAAGGTCATCGGCCTGTGGCTGACGATCGGCGGCGCGCTCGTCGGCGGCGCGCTGATGGTGCGGCTCGGCCTCTGGCGTGCACTGCTGCTGTTCGGGATCCTGCAGATGCTCGGCAACCTCGGCTTCTGGTGGCTCGCGGTCCACGGCCGCGATGCCCTGCCGGGGCTCGTGCTGCCGGCGTTCGACTGGGGCTTCGTCAAGCTCGCCGAGCCGACGCCGGTCGACGGCGGGCTGCTGATGGCGATCGCGAGCGAGAACATCACGAGCGGGATGGGGACGACGGCGTTCGTCGCGTTCCTCATGAGCCTGTGCACGCGGCGCTTCAGCGCGACGCAGTTCGCGCTCCTCAGCGCGTTCGCGTCGATCGGCCGCGTCTGGGTCGGGCCGCTCGCCGGCGTGCTCGCGCAGTCGATCGGCTGGCCGGCGTTCTTCCTCGTCTCGATCGTCGTCGCGCTGCCTGCGCTGGCGTTGCTCGCCGCGCTCAGGCGGCCGATCGACGGGCTCGACGGCGACGCCAATGCGACGCGCGACTGACGTCGGGCGGCCGCAGCCCGCGAGCGGCTGCGCGTGTTGCCGCGGCGGCGCGATCGAGCGCGGGCGTCGGTCGTTCGTCCGCCTGGTCGGCGCCGGCGCTGGGGCCGCGGGCGTCGGCTCGGCGCTGGCACGCGAAGGGGTCGACGTCGGGCCGCCGTCGGTGTTCACGAACGCCGTGCCCGCCGAGCAGATCGAGCGTGCCGCGAGCGGCCAGTACGCGCAGCTGCTGGCGCAGAACCGCGGCCAGGGCAAGCTCGCCAACGCCAACCACCCGCAGCTCAAGCGCCTGCGCGTGATCGCGTCGCGCATCATCCCGTTCACGTACGAGTGGAACCCGCGCGCGCGGCAGTGGAAGTGGGAGGTCAACCTGCTCGACAGCCCGCAGGTCAACGCGTTCTGCATGCCCGGCGGCAAGATCGCGTTCTTCTACGGCATCCTCGAGAAGCTCAAGCTCAGCGACGACGAGGTCGCGATGGTGATGGGCCACGAGATGACGCACGCGCTGCGCGAGCACTCGCGCGAGCAGCTCGGCAAGACCTACGCGACGCGCGCGGCGATCGAGATCGGCGCCGCGGTGTTCGGGCTCGGCACCGGCGGCAGGCTGCTGGCCGACATGGGCGGGCAGCTGCTGACGATGCAGTTCAGCCGCAAGGACGAGACCGAGGCCGACCTCGTCGGCCTCGAGCTCGCGGCGCGCTCGGGCTACGACCCGCGCGCCGGAATCTCGCTCTGGCAGAAGATGGCGGCGGCGAACCAGCGCGCCCCGGTCGAGCTGCTCAGCACGCACCCCTCGGGGCCGACGCGGATCAGCGACATCCGCGCCAACCTGCCCAAGGTCGAAGGCCTCTACGAGCGCGCCGACAAGCCGCGCGAACGATTCGGGCCGCCTTCCGGCCGCTCCGGCTGACGGCGCGCTGCTAGACCGGCGCGAGGCGAAGCATCGGGAACCAGGCGCGCGGCGCGCCGTTGTGGCGCAACGCCCCCTTCACCGGCGGCAGGATCGCGACCTGGCGAACGAGCGCGCGGATGCTCTCGGCGCCGGTCTTCTGCCGCATGCTGCCGATCTGGCTGCGGATCGTCGAGATCGCGACGCCGAGCTCGACCGCGGCCTGCGCCGGCGGGATGCCGTTGCACAGCGCGACCAGCACGCGCGTCTCCGCCGCCGTGAGCCCGTAGCTGCGCGCGAAGCCCTGCACCGAGAGCGACTCGCACATCGAGCGCTTGCCGAGGACGACGAGGACGGCGCGCGGGCCGGAGTCGGCGGCCTCGAGGGGAACGACCGAAATGCTCGCGCGCTCGGCGTCCTTGCCGAGCGTCAGCAGACGCCGCAGGCCGCGCAGCGACGCGTCGCCGACCGCCTCGTGCAGCGGCGCGACGTCGCGCGCGAGGCGGGCGTGCAGCTCGTTGCCCTGCAGCTGCAGCGGATGGCGGTCGTCGAGCTCGACGCGCGCGGCGTCGTTGATGTGGACGACGTGGGTGCCGTCGAAGAGGAGGACGATGCCGTAGTCGAGCTCGTCGAGCGCCGCGGCAAGCCAGTGCCACGCCGCCTGCGGCATGGGCTCGCTGGCCGCCGGCTCGCTGCGCCGCGAGGCGAAGCCGCCGCTGGCGGCAAACGGGATGCTGTGGCGTGCGCTCTGGGCGGCTTGGACGGACTCGAACATGTGCGCTCCTTGATCGTCGGCGGGCTCCGACCCGCGATGTGCGTAGGTTAGAAAGGCGATCCGCGCGACACAGTTGAGAAAGTCCGGTCGGCGAAGTGACTTATTCACATCGCCGGTCGCAGAATCGGCGCATGCCCGGCCGGCCGATCACCGCCGACGTCCTCGACTTCGATCTCCTGCGCGAGATCGCTCGCCAGGGCGGCGTTCGCTCGTACCCGGCGAACGCGGTGCTGATCAACGAGGGCGACACCGCCGACACGCTCTTCATCGTCCTCGGCGGCCGCGTCAAGGTCTACTCGAACAACGCCGACGGCAAGGAGATCGTGATCACGACGCACGGCCCGGGCGAATACGTCGGCGAGCTCGCGCTCGACGGCGGCGTGCGCAGCGCCTCGGTGATGACGCTCGAGCCGACGACGTGCTCGGTCGTGAGCGGCGCCAACCTGCGCGACTTCATCGCCGCGCACCCCGACTTCGCGTCGCACCTCATCCTCAAGCTCATCCGCTCGGTGCGCGAGGCGACCGAGAGCGTCAAGAGCCTCGCGCTCGAGGACGTCTACGCGCGCGTGATCCGGCTGCTGAACGACATCTCCGATCCCGTCGACGACGGCAAGCGGCGCGTCCGCGAGCGGCTGACGCAGCAGGACATCGCCGACCGCGTCGGCGCGTCGCGCGAGATGGTGAGCCGCATCTTCAAGGACCTGACCGCCGGCGGCTACCTCGATCTCTCGAGCGGCCGCATCGTCGTCGCGAAAAAGCCGCCGGCTGCGTGGTGAGGGCGCGTCGCCGCGGCGGCGTGAATATTGCACGCCGACGGCCCGCCATTTGGCGCTGAGCGCGCCTGGCCCGATCCCTAGAGTGCCCTGGCGGCGTCATGCCGCAAGCCACCAGAGGATCTCCATGCGCAAGCCCAGGCAACACTGGCATCTCGACCAAGCGCTGTTCGTGCTGCTGATCATGGTCGGCGCCGTCGTCTCGACGGTGCTCGACGTGCAGGCGATCGCGGCGGCGATGTCCGCCGGCCGCTACGGCCTCGGCATCGCGACCGTCGCGCCGCGCCCGGTGCCGCCGCCGGCGTCGCGCGCGTCGGGAGCGGCGTCGAAGCGCGACGACGGGACGGTCGTCGCGCGGCTGGCGCGCTGAGCGGACTCAGGCGAGGACGCGCAGCAGCCAGCGGTTGAGGTCGACGATCTCGGCCGCGCAGACCGAATGCGGCATCGCGTATTCGTGCCACTCGACGGCATGCCCCATCGCGACGAGCGCGTCGCGCGACTGGCGCGCGCGCGCGATGGGGATCACCGGATCGCCGCTGCCGTGGGCGAGAAAGATCGGCACGTCGCGGTTGGCGTCGTGCCGTTCGCCGGCGGTCCGCGCGGCCAGCGGCAGGTAGCCCGACAGGCCGACCAGCCCGGCGAGTCGCTCGCGGTAGCGCAGCCCCGTCATCAGCGTCATCGCGCAGCCTTGGCTGAAGCCGGCGAGCACGATCCGCGCGGCGGCGATGCCGCGCTCCTTCTCGCGCTCGATCAGCGCTTCGACCAGCGCCTGCGATTCGCGCAGCCCGCGTTCGTCCTCGCGCAGCTCGCGCACATCGAGGCCGAGGATGTCGTACCAGGCGCGCATCACGTAGCCGCCGTTGATCGTCACCGGCCGCGTCGGCGCATGCGGGAAGACGTAGCGGACCGGCCCGACCGCGGCGAGCTCGAGCTCGTGCGCGACCGGAACGAAGTCGTTGCCGTCGGCGCCGAGGCCGTGGAGGACGATGACCGCGGCGCGCGGCGCCGGCGCCGTTTCGTGTTCGATCGTTTCGAGTGTCATGGCACGTCCTGCGTGGCACGCGGCTCGCCTGCGCACCCATACAATTTGCAAGTGAGTTCGCTGCCCGCTTCCGATGCCAGCGTCGCGCGCGAATTCGTGCAGTTCGCCGTCGACGCCGGGGTGCTTCGCTTCGGCGAGTTCAAGACCAAGGCGGGGCGGCTGTCGCCGTACTTCTTCAACTCGGGCTTGTTCGACGACGGCGCCAAGCTGATGCGCCTCGGCGAATTCTATGCGCGGCGCCTGCTCGCATCGGGCGTCGCGTTCGACATGCTGTTCGGGCCGGCGTACAAGGGAATCACGCTGGCCGCCGCGATCGCGATCGAGTTCGGTCGCCGCGGCCGCGCTGTTCCATTCGCTTTCAATCGCAAGGAAGCAAAAGATCACGGCGAAGGCGGACTTGTCGTCGGCGCACCGTTGCGGGGCCGCGCGGTCATCGTCGATGATGTGATCACCGATGGCGCATCGAAGCGCGAATCGGTCGAACTGCTTCGCCGCGAGGGAGCCGAGCCGGTCGCGGTGTTGATCGCGCTGGATCGGATGGAACGCGGCGGCGCGGGGGACAACCTCTCCGAGCGATCCGCCGTGGAAGACTTCGAACGCGAATACGCCGTCCCCGTGATCCCGGTCGCCACCGTCGCCGATCTGCTCGCCTTCCTCGGGTCCAATGCCGACCCGGGCCTCGCCGCGCACGCCGCGGCGGTCGAGCGCTACCGGCGGCGTTATGGCGTCTGAGGCCGGGCGTCTCTTCCCTCCCATCCTCGTTGCGGCGCTCGCGCTGGCGGTCGCGAGCGCGCCGACGCTCGCCGAGGAGAAGGCGCCGCGCGGCAGCTTCAGCTGTGTCGTCAACGGCAAGAAGATCGTCTCCGACCGGCTGATCCCGGAGTGCAACAACAGCGAGCAGCGCGAGCTCAACTCCGACGGCTCGCTCAAGCGCATCGTCAAGCCGCCGATGACGCCCGACGAGCGCGAGGAGGCGGAGCGCCAGGAGTTCGAGGACAAGGCCAGGATCGCGGCGTTCAACGACGCGGTGCGGCGCGACCGCAACCTGATGCAGCGCTATCCCGACGAGGCGTCGCACGACAAGGCGCGCGAGAAGGCGATCGACGAGTTCCGGATGTCGGAGAAGAACTCGAGCGCGCGGATCGCGATCCTGCTCGAGGAGAAGAAGAAGCTCGACGAGGAGAAGAAGTTCTACGTCAACGAGAAGGTCAAGAAGCCGCTGCCGACGACGCTGAAGCAGAAGATCGACGCCAACGACGCCGCGCTCGAGGCGCAGCGCTCGATCGCGCAGAACGCGCAGACCGAGCTCGCGCGCATCACCCGCAACTTCGACCTCGAGCGCGACCGCCTGCGCAAGCTCTGGGGCGGCGCCCGCGCCGGCTCGCTCGGCCCGTTGCCCGATACCCGGGCGCCGACGCCGGCGGC
>JASLGD010000353.1 GCA_030150305.1 Caldimonas sp.
GGGCCGCCGAGCTCGCGGCGAAGCTCGGCAGCGAGCGCCTCGCCAAGCTGCAGGCCAACCCGAACGAGGCGTTCTCGGGGCAGACGATCGTCGTCTCGCGCGCGCAGCCGCGCGATCTGCCGCGCCAGCTGCTCGACGCCGTCGTCAAGGCACCGGTCGCAAAGCTGCCCGCGTTCGTCGGCGTCTCGCTCGGCGACCAAGGCTACGCGGTCGCGAAGATCCTGAAGACCGAAGGCCGCGACCCGGTCGTCGCCGATCCCGCGAAGGCCAACGCGCAGTACGCGCAGATCTGGGCCGAAGCCGAGGCGCAGGCGTACTACGCGGCGCTGAAGTCGCGCTTCAAGGTCAGCGTCAACGAGTCGGCGCTCGCGCACGACGCGTCGGCGAGCGAGCCGCGCTGACGCCTCGCGCGTCGTCGTTGACGAAGGCGCGTGCGCGGCGCGCTCGTATAATCGTCCGCTCTCCCGCGGTGGCTGTAGCTCAGTTGGTAGAGTCCGGGATTGTGATTCCCGTTGTCGTGGGTTCGAGTCCCATCAGCCACCCCACACAGCGCCCGTTCGCCGAGCCTCTCCCGAGGCACAGCGCGGTGCTCAGCCGCCGGCGAGCAAGCCCGCGCTGACCGCAGCGATCGTCAGCACGATCGCGAGCCAGAGCAGCCGACCGCCCACCGCCTCTTCGTCGGCGTCGGCGGCGATGTGCAACGCCGCAAGGGTCGAGTCGGGGAACTGCATGCGCGCACGATAGGGCAGTCGCGCTCGCTCGTGCATCCCTCGCACGCACGAAGGGCGTCTCCGCCGTCAAATTTCCACGCTCGCCGCGCGTGCGCGTCGCGAGCGCGCGTCGAGCGCGCCGAGGTTGCCGCGCTCAGGGCGCGTTGTGGCGGTTGAAGATCGGCAGGTCGAGCACCGAGCCGCGCGGCTTCTCGGCCGTCTTCGGCGCCTCGGCGCGCAGCTTGGCGAGGAGGCGCTGGCGATCGGCCTCCTGGCGGGCCTTGGTCGCTTCGGCGCTGCCGCGCAGCGAGGACGGCGCCGAGGCGGCCGCCGCGGGCGGCTCGCCCGCGAACGTCGAAGCGGCCGCGGCCGCGACGAGCGAAACGAGGATGCGGGGGATCGTCATGCAGCCGCTATCGGCGGCGCAACGCCGTTCTGAAGCTCAGATGTTTCGCATCGGCCGCGACGAGAACGACAGACGGTCCTCGCCGAGGCCGCGCGCGTAGATCGTTTCGGCGACCGCCTCGGGCGGCATCGTCCGCCAGCGCGTGATCCTCGCCATGTCGTCGACGGTGTGCATCGCGGCGAGCGGGTCGAGCTCGGGGTCGAGCTCGAGCATTCGCTTGGCGCAGCGATGCACCCACGCGCTCGTCGAAGGCACGTGCACGGGGGGAAAGGACGGGTCGAGGCCTTGCGTGTCGGGGGTCATTCGATCGCAGCCGGAGCGCGGGGAGCGCAAGGCTAGGCAAGCGCATGGAGCGCGTCGCTGCCGTCCGGCGACGGCGGATCGCGTCCGTGCGGTTTTCACGCCGCGTCAGCGCGGCGTCAGTCGTTGGTCATGACGAGCTTGCCGCGCACCGTGCGCGAGCCCATGCGCTCGTACGCGGCGCGCAGCTCGCGCATCGGCAGCCTGCGATCGATGACCGGCTTGACCTTGCCTTCGGCGTACCAGCGCGCGAGCTCGGCGAGGGCGGCGCCATTGGCCTTCGGCTCGCGGCGCGCGAACTCGCCCCAGAAGACGCCGACGATCGACGCTCCCTTGAGCAGCGCCAGGTTGAGCGGCAACGCAGGGATGGCTCCCTGGGCGAAGCCGATCACGAGATAGCGGCCGCGCCAGGCGATCGAGCGAAAGACGGGTTCGGCGAGGTCGCCGCCGACCGGGTCGTAGACGACGTCGGGACCCTTGCCGCCGGTGAGCTCCTTCAGGCGATCGCGGATGTTGCCGGCGCCGTAGTTGATCGTCTCGTCGGCGCCGATCGAGCGGCACAGCTCGCCCTTCTCGTCGCTCGACGACGCCGCGATGACGCGCGCACCGAGCACCTTGCCGATCTGGATCGCCGCGGTGCCGACACCGCCGGCAGCGCCGAGCACGAGCAGCGTCTCGCCCGCCTTCAGCTGGCCGCGATCGACGAGCGCGTGGTGCGTCGTCGCATAGGTGAGGATGAACGCCGCAGCGTCGTCGAACGCGAACCCTGCGGGCAACGGCATGACGAGCGCCGCGTCGACGACGGCATGCGTGGCGAACCCGCCGGTGCCGCCGAACGCGGCGACCGCGTCGCCGACCTTCAGGTGCGCGACGCCCGGGCCGACCGCATCGATGGTCCCCGCGTACTCCGAGCCGGGAACGAACGGCAGCGGCGGCTTCATCTGGTACTTGTTCTGCACGATCAGCAGGTCGGGGAAGTTGAGGCTCGCGGCGCGGATCGCGACGCGCACCTGGCCGGCCTTCGGCTCCGGCGTCGGCAGCTCCTTCCATTGCAGCGCCTCGACGCCGGTCGGGTTCTCGCACAGCCACGCATGCATCGTCGGTTCCTTTCGTGAACGACGTCTGCGACGAACGCCGTGCCGAAGATCATACGCAGCGGCGACGGCGCGTCGCTTCCCGCGACGGCACTCTCTACAATCTTCGCGTGCGCATCCTCATCGCGAACGACGACGGCTACCTCGCTCCCGGACTTGCCGCGTTGGTGAAGGCGTGCGAAGGGCTCGGCGACCTCGACGTCGTCGCCCCCGAGCAGAACGCGAGCGGCACGTCGAATTCGCTGACGCTGAACCGCGGCCTCTCGGTCTACGTCGCCGCGAACGGCTATCGCTACATCAACGGCACGCCTTCGGACTGCGTGCACCTCGCGCTTTCCGGCCTGCTCGAGCATCGGCCCGATCTCGTCGTCTCGGGGATCAACCAGGGCGCGAACATGGGCGACGACACGCTCTATTCGGGCACCGTCGCCGCGGCGATGGAAGGCTATCTGTTCGGCATTCCGGCGATCGCCTTCTCGCAGGTGCAAAAAGGATGGCACGAGCTCGATGCCGCGGCGCGCGTCGCTCGCAGCGTCATCGAGCACGTCCTGCGCGAGCCGCCGGCGGC
>JASLGD010000386.1 GCA_030150305.1 Caldimonas sp.
ACGCAGCCGGGGGGTCGCGGGTGCTGCGGCGCGTCGGCGCCGGGCTGTCGAAGTGTTGCTCGTTGTCGTCGGCTGCTGTCTCATGGCTCGAATCTAGGCCGCACGTCGACCTCGAGCGTTGACATCCGTCAACGGCCACGCACTTCCCGCAGCCCCGCACACGCAGCGGCATGACGGGCTTGCCCTGTCACACGCGCTGCGCGTCGGCGTCTGCTAGTCGCCGTGGCGATCCGCGTCGCCACCGCAAGCCGATGGAGCGTGGGTCAGCCAATTCGAGTCATCCACACTCCCGCCCGCTGAAGCGACAACCTTGCCGGGGACCGGGCCCGAGGCCGTGCCCCACCAGTTGTGGGCGGCAGAGACGTTGAATCCCATGGTCTCCAGGTCGTAGATGGCGCCGCCGAAGATGCAATTGCGGCCCTTGCTGCCGAGCGCTCCACCGCCCAGGTCGATCGCATAGCTGCCGGTCCCCCCGGTCGGTTGCTGATCGAACGCCACGGCGACACCGCTAAGGGTCGAGGATAGGTCCGTGTCCTGCACACGGACCTGGAGCTGCGTCAGCGGCGTCGCTTCGGTGAACCACAGGTTGTAGTACCTGCTGCCCGAAATCCGGCTGCGTTCGATGTCGATCGACACGAGGTGCGGATCGCCGGTGCCGCAGGCGGGCCCGGGAGTCGGAGGATCGGTGCAGTGGTTGTTGTTGATCTCGATGCCGTTGTTGCCGCAATTGATGAAGACGCTGTCCCGCATCACCAGCTTCGTGACGTCGAAGGAGCCAACTGACGCAATGCCGAGGCACTCGCCGGTGTTGTCGCCCGTCGAGGCGAGCTTGACTCCGTTGGTGCCTCCGGCCGGAGTCGCATAGGCGGGCAGACCCCCGGCGATCGTCGTGCCGTCGACCAGAACATGGTCCAGCACGAGGATGCCTGTCGAGCCCAGCTCGCCCCGGTTGAACAGCTCGAGCATGTCGCCGGGGTTGTTGTAGAAGTTGCTGTGCGTAATCGTCAGCTGGCTGTACGGCTTGCCATTGCTGATGATGTATTCCATGCCGTTCGTCGACGCGCCGCCCACTCCGCTCGTGTAGAGGTTGCGGGAGATCGTCTCGATGAGCGTCCCCGATTCCGCCGGGTTCACGAACAGGCTGTCCATGTTGGCGCCTGCGCTGCCCGTGTTCGCTTCAGTGTTCTGATCGAGGGTTGCGTAGACGACCCCCGTGCCGGTCACCTGTGTTCCGATGCCTTCGATCGTCCCGACTCCCGTGCCGCTGCACTGTGCCAGCGAGGTGACGAAGTTCCGGTTCACCTGCGCTGTCGCGGTGCCGGTGCCCATCGAGCGAAGGTCGATGCCATCCCCGCACACGCCATCGTGGACGTAGTTCTCTTCGATGACGAGTTCAGTGCTGACCGAAGCGGTGTCGATCAGGATCGCAGCCCATCCGGCGCCGATCCCATTTCCGAACGGTGGCGGGCCGCCGCGGGCAAGGCCCGGCGTATACGAATTGAGATAGAAAGGCTGAACGCGGAAACCGACCGTGCCGGAGGTATTGAATTGGCCGATATCGTTTCCGTGAACGCGTGCGTCGACGACATCCTTGCCGTAGATGCCGCCTCGATACGCAGCGGTGATGACGATGTTCTCCACCTCCGCGCCACTGGCGAGCTCGATCGCGTCGCCGTTGTTGGTCAGAGCTGAGGTATTCGCGATCCTAGGTTGCGATGCCAGCCCGGTGCTCCTGACCAGCGGTGGGCCGCCTTGCATGAGCGGTTGGCCAAGCTGAAGGACCGGCGGACCGTCTCCCACCAGACGCTGGCCAGTCTTCAGCGAAATTCCGCCGTCGAGGGGTGGCACGCTCAAGGGTGACGGTTCGATGACGATCGTGTCGCCAGGGCCGGACGCATTCTGGGCTGCAGCCAGTGAATTGAAGGGCGAGTGGATGGTGCCGTTCCCTCCCGCCGCCGCTGATGCGCTCACGTACCAGCGATGATTCGCGCCCGCCGGCGGCGCTGCTTGCGCCGCCGCGACTGCGAAGAGTATGCAAACCGGCAAGGCCGCGATCACCCGGGAAGCAGAGCCGCGGCCACTGCAATCGGGGATGGGTTCCGGTGAATCTGCGGTACCCGCCCGACGAGTACTTCTGAATTCCATGCTTGTCTCCTGCTGTTCAACTCGGACGTGTTCGGGAGGCTCCGACTTCCGGTCGAAGCGCGGCCCCCAAATCTGGCGACGAAAGAATCAATGACGGGCACGTGGTCTTGAGCGCTCTCCTTGTGGCTCAGGAGCTGCCTAGTGTCGGAACATGCGGACGAGGGCACCAATAGAATCGAAGACCCAGCGATAACCAGAGCGAATCGGTTGACCTCCCCAGCTCCGTCTCCTGGCGTCTTACGACAGCGGCTCTGGGCGCGCGCACGCATTCGGCATCTCAAGACCTTGGTCGAGGTTGCCAAGGAGGGCTCCCTGCACAAGGCGGCCGAGTCCCTCGGCATCAGCCAGCCTGCCGTATCGAACTTGCTGTCCGACCTGGAGCGAATGCTGGAGACGCCCTTGTTCGTGCGTCACGCTCGCGGCATGCGGCCGACCGACGCCGGCGCACACGCGCTGCAAGCTGCGCGCCGCATGCTCGCCGAAATCGACAACATCGCCGAAGAAGCGTCTGCACTTCAAACCGGCGCAAAGGGCGTCGTCAGGATGGCCGCCGTGGGCGGCGCGGTCACGGGTTTCCTCACCGCTGCGCTCCCCGAGCTTTCTCGCCTGGAGCCTCGCGTCCTTCTGCGACTTCAGGAAGCGGATCCCACCGCCATGTCCGCGCTGCTGGCGGGCGGCGAAATCGACATCGCACCCTGGAGGACTTCGGGAGTGGTCCCGAGCGGATGGCGATTCCGCGAGCTGATTCCAGATCGCTTCGCCGTCGTCGCCGGCCCGCAACATCCTCTCGCGCGATACGACGAAGTGTCGCTGGACGAACTCCGGCGGGAACCGTGGTTTGCTGCTCCCATCGATTCGGCAGCGCTCAAGGCGATCGACGCTCTGTTCGGCGTGGACAAGCCCGCAGCGCCGGCGTTGCAGATCGCTTGTCGGATCCCCGAGATTCTCCTGGCGATGCTCACGTCGACACGCCAAGTCACGCTTGTGCCCGTGAGCGTGGTTCGCCAGTTCCTCGAAACAGGTCTGCTCGTCGAGCTCGCCGTCGACCGTCAGCTTCCGTTCGAGCCTCTCGGACTGTTCGAGCGCGATGAGCGGACGAACGACGCCGTCAGGACGATTTCGGATTTCTTGGTCGACTTTGCGCAAAGCTGGAGGCCTGGCGGTGCAGCCTGGTCGGTTTCCGAAGACGCGTCACCGAAAAGTTCAGAGCAAACGCCAGGTGCCAGAGCAAGCGGTCCCAGGCGCTCGCCCGTTGCCTGAGCGCGAGATCGCAGAGGCCTGTTTCGCATGCGCTCGCGCATCAAGCATGTCGGTCCTGGCTTGGTCGCGGCGATAACGCTCATGACGGGCTCGCCACCCAGCGCAGCAATCGAGTTTCCGGAACGGCCCATCACACTTGTCGTCGCCAGGCCAGCCGGCGGCGCAACGGACGAGTTGGCAAGAGAAGTCGCCGCCCAATTGGAAAGGCGGCTCGAGCAGTCGATCGTTGTGCTCAACGTCAGTGGTGGCTCCGGAGCAATCGCCGCCAAGCGAGTGCTTCAGTCACACGCAGACGGACATACGCTGTTGCTGGGCACCGCCAGCGACATCGTGGTGACTCCTGTCGCGAATGAGGCGGCAGCCTATTCCCCTGGCGACTTCACTCCGATCGCAATGATCGGCAGCACACCGCTGGCGCTGGTCGCAAGCCCCGCAATGAACGTCCGCAGCATCGACGAGTTGGTCGAGCGAGCCAAAAACTCGAGACCGCTGACGCTTGGATTCACGGGTGCCGTGTCACTGCAGTCGTTCGCGGCGGCCGCTTTCGCCGACGCGGCAGGCATCCGCTGCGTGTTCGTGCCGTATCGAGGCGGGTCGACGCTGATCACGGAGTTGGCAGGAGGTCAGATCGATCTCGGAATCATGGCGTTGACCGGAGTCATGGACGCGACCCGGAGCGGCGAACTCGTCATGTTGGGTATTCTTTCGGCGCGACGGTCCCCGGTCGCGCCTCAGATCCCGACGGTCAATGAATCATCCGCAGTGAAGGGTGTAGCGATCGAAATCTGGGCCGGCCTGGTGGGACCGCCCCACCTGCCGCCACGCGTCGTGGACACGATCAACCGCGCAGTACAAGAGATTCTGAGCGACGGTGAGTTCCGCGAGAGGCAAGAGCAAAACGGCGACATCGTCGCAGCCCCTGCCTCGGCAGAGGCGTTCGCGCATTTTCTGACGCAGGAAGAAGGGCATTACCGCGCGCTTCGCGGCAAGCTGGGCAGTTCACCGTGATGGCGTGCGTCGAGCTTCGCGTCCAAGGTCGCGGCGAAGCACAGATGCTCGGCCGAGCCTACGCCGTTGCGTCGCCACGCGCGGAACCAACGGCTTACCGAACTTCGCCCCTTGAACGGCGAACTCGAGCCGACTCTGCTGTGGAGAACGGGACCCGCAGCGGTCCCGCAATTACGTGGAGGACTTGGTGATGACGGGTCCAAGCCCTTGATTAGTGGCGCGGCTGGCAGGATTCGAACCCACGACCCCTTGGTTCGTAGCCAAGTACTCTATCCAACTGAGCTACAGCCGCTGAGCCCGGCATTCTACCAGCGCCTTCGCGCCCCGCTCCGCGCTAGCCCTCGCGCGCCGCGTTCTCGAAGCAGCGCGCCGCCCGCGCCGCGTCGCCCTCGCGCGTCGCGAGCTCGGCAAGCGCGATCCACGCCTTGCGTCGCGTCGTGCTCGGCAGCACGACGTCGTTGGCCGCCTGCTCGAGCAGCGCGCGCGACTTGCCCCACAGGCCGCGTTCGGCGAGCGCGCGGCCAGCTGCGAGCGCGACCGCGCCGTCGCGCGGCAACGCCTGCGACGCCGCGTCGAGGCGCGGCAGCCATTCGGGCCCGATGCCGCTGACTGCGCCGGCGAGCGCCTCGGCGATCGCCCACCGGTCCTCCGGCGCGAGCTCCGCGATGTCGTCCCAGAGCGGACGCAGCCACGCGCGCGCATCGTCGGCGCTGCCGAGGGCGCTCGCCTGCGAAGCGGCGCGCGCCGCGATGAAGGCGTCGCGCCGATCGGCGGGATCGAGCGACAGCCACAGCCGGCGCAGCTGGTCGATGTCGCGCGCCGCCTCGAGCGCCTCGAACGCGAGCGAGCGGACGAGCCCCGCCGCGGCCACGGTCGAGAAGCCCTGGTGCTTGATGAGCAGCCGCGCCGTCTTCAGCGCCTCCTGCGGCTGGCCGCCGAGGCGCGCCGCCTGCAGCTTCAGACGCAGCGCGTGCGTGCGCCGCGCGACGCCGTGCGGCAACGCGTTGAGGAGCTCGATCGCGCGCGTCGCGTCGCGATCGTCGAGCGCCCACTCGGCGGCGAGCAGGCGCGCGCCCTCCTCCGCCGAGCGCGCGGCGGCGCTGTGCTGCGAGAGCTCGAGCGCGCGGCCGAGCTCCTGGTCGCGCACCGTGCGGTTCTGCAGCCGATGCGCGCTGCCGGCGGCGAGCAGGTGGCCGAGGACGGTGAACTCGTTGTCCTGCGCGAGCTCGGGCGTCTCGGCCTGGATCGCGAGCGCGCGCTGCGCCGCCTTCTGCGCGCGCGTGTAGCGGCCGCCGAGGTACTGCGCGAGCGCTTCGCGCAACGCCGCCTGGCCGCTGCGATCGCGCCGTGCGGTGCGCCACTCGCGCGCGCGCTGCGGCATCGCGATCAGCGAGTTGATCGCCTGGATCACGGCGACGAGCAGGAAGCACGTGCCGACGAGGAGGAGGACGAAGAAGTTGAGCGAGAGGTCGAGCCGCCACGCGCCGAGATAGAAGCTCGCGAGGCCGTCGTTGGCGCCGAGCGTCGCCGCGGCGACGACGGCGACCGCGAACAGGAGCAGGAACCAGATGGCGAGGCGCACGCTCGACCGCTGCGCGCGTCAGCGCGGCCCCGCGACGGCCGCGAGCGCGGCGAAGGTGTCGTCGGGCCGCGCCGGTGCCGACTGCCGTGCCTGTTGTGCGACCTGCATCAGCAGGTCGAGCATCACCTGCGTCCGCTTCGCCGAACGATCGGCGTAGCGCTCGATCGACTCGATCGCGCGTCGCAGGTCGAGCTGCGCGGCGTCGAACTGGCGCGCGAGCAGCGACAGGCGCGCGTTGAGCAGGCGCAGCTTCAGGTTCTCGCGCAGGAAGAGCGCCTGGTCGGGCGCGACGAGCATCGCCTCGGGGTGGTCGATCCGCGTGACGCGGACGAGCGAACGGACCTCGCTCCAGACGCTGTCGGCGAACGTGCGGCTCGCCTGCCCGAACTGGCTCGACAGCCAGGTGCCGAACGTGCCGCCCGGCGCCGACGCCGGCGCCGAAGCAGCCGCCGCGGCGCCCGTCGAAGTGCGCGCGAGGTCGCGCCGCTGCTCCGCGACCGCCGCCAGCGGCAACTCGTCGACCAGGCGCACCGCCTCCTCGAGCTTGATCGAAAGCGTCGCGACGTCGGCGACGCTCGCGGCGCGGATGCGGTCGAGGTCGCGTGCCATGGCGCGGCGCACCGGCTCGAGGCGAGGCTGGTTGGCCTGCGCGAAGCGGTCATCGACCTGCTTGAGCGCGGCGACGACCGGCTCGGCGCTGCCGGTGAGCGCGCTCTGCTGCAGCGCGGCGCGCAGCGTCGCTTCGCCGTCGGCGACGAGGTTGTCGTCGCGCGCACGCGCGACCGACTGCACGAGCGCCTCGAGCTGCGAGCGCTGCAGCGCGACCTCGTTGAGGCGCGCGTCGAGCAGCGCGGCCTTGGCCGCAGCGTCGCGCGCGCCTTCCTGCGCCTGCCGCGCGACCAGCGTGGCCTCGGTGACGAGCGCGGCGCTCTCCTGCTGGCGCTTGACGAGCTCGCGCTCGCTGCTGCGGACGCGCTCGTCGGCGCGCCACGCGAACACGAGGGCGGCGATCGCGATCACCGCGAGGAGAGCGACCGCGATCCGCAGCGCGCGCAGCGACGGCGGCTGCGACACGAGTGCCGCGGAAGCGACGGGCTCGCGCGGCTGCGAGGCTGGCGAGGTTGCGTCGTTCACGGTTGCAACGATTGTATGCAGGCGACCACCGCGTCGATCGTCGCGCCGCACTCGACGACGGTGCCGAAGCCGAGCCCGCGCGCACGCGCGGCGATGCGCGGGTGCGTCGCGAGGGCGCGTGCCTGCGGCCAGCGCGCGCCGGCAGCGGCTTCGGCGAGGTTCGCGATCGCCTCCGAGCTGCTGAAGAGCCAGACGACGCCGTCGCTCGCGACCAGCGCGTCGAGCCGGCCGCGGGCCGCGCCGGCGAACGAAGGCACGACGCGCCGGTAGGCGCCGACCGTCTCGACCGCGGCGCCGGCCTCGCGCAGGCGTTCGGCGAGCCAGTCGCGGCCGCCGTCGCCGCGCACGACGAGGACGCGTGCGCCGCGCCAGTCCTGGCCGCGCAGCCGCTCCCAGAGCGCTTCGGAGTCGAACTGCGCGGCGTCGACCGCCGGGCTCACGATCGCGTCGGCCGCGCACTTGGCGCGGCGCAGTGCCTCGGCGGTGCCCGGCCCCGGCGCCGCGGCGATCACGGCGTCGGGCCAGGCGATCGCGTCGGGTCGGGCGGCGAAGAAGTGCTCGACCGCGTTGGCGCTGACGAAGACGACGAGACGAACGTTCGCGATCGCTCGCCACGCGTCGACGAGCGCCGTCGCGTCCTCGACCGCGGCGATCTCGATCAGCGGCAACGCCTCGGCCGCGAGCCCCCGCGCGCGCAGCTGCTCGACCCACGCCGACGCCTGCGCCGCCGGCCGCGTGACGACGACACGCAGCGGCCGCGCGGCAGCGCTCACGGCGCGTCCGGCGTTGCCGAAAGGCGCTCGGCCGCGTCGAGGTACGGCGCGGCGCCGGCGGC
>JASLGD010000428.1 GCA_030150305.1 Caldimonas sp.
CCGCGGTATGGTGCGCGGCGAGGGATCCTCCCCCGCCCGCGGCCTTGCCGATGTCCGACCCGAAGACACCTCGATTCGTCCAGCTCCGTCTCGCCGACGACGATGCCGAGCGCGACGCCGCCCGCGCCGCGCTGCTCGCGCCGGCCGCGAGCATCTCGCCCAAGTTCTTCTACGACCGCCTCGGCTCGCACCTGTTCGAGGCGATCACCGAGCTGCCCGAGTACTACCCGACGCGCACCGAGGCGGCGATCTTCGCCGCCCAGGGCGCCGAGATGGCGACGGCGATCGGGCCCGGGCTGGCGCTGATCGACCTCGGCGCCGGCAACTGCGCGAAGGCGGCGCGCCTCTTCCCGTTGCTCGAGCCGAAGCGCTACGTCGCGGTCGACATCTCGGTCGAGTTCCTGCGCGACGCGTTGCGCAGGCTCCAGCGCGAGCAGCCGCACATCGCCATGGCAGGCGTCGGCCAGGACTTCTCCGCGACGCTCGAGATCCCCGCCGAGCTCGTCGGCGGCGACCGCCCGGTCTTCTTCTATCCCGGCTCGAGCATCGGCAACTTCGCCGCCCGCGAAGCGCTCGCACTCCTGCGCCGGATTCGCGAGCGCGCCGCGGGCGGCGGGCTCCTGATCGGCGTCGACCTCGTGAAGTCGAAGCCGATCCTCGAGGCGGCGTACGACGACGCGCTCGGCGTCACCGCGGCGTTCAATCGCAACGCGCTCAGCCATCTCAACCGCCTGATCGGCAGCGACTTCAAGCCGCGCGAGTGGCGCCACGTCGCGTTCTACGACGACGCGAAGACGCGCGTCGAGATGCACCTCGAGGCGCGCGCCGGCGTCGACGTCGCCTGGCCGGGCGGCAGCCGCCGCTTCGCCGCCGGCGAGCGGATCCACACCGAGAACTCGTGCAAGTACACGGTCGAGGCGTTTCGCGCGATGCTGCTCGACGCCGGCTTCGATGCGCCGCGCCACTGGAGCGACCGCGACGGCTGGTTCGCGGTGTTCTGGGCGCCCGCGCGCTAGCGCTCGGCGACGAAGCGGACGACCCGATCGCGCGAGTCGCGCCACGCCGCGGCGTTGCCGCCGACGTGCACGCCCTGCCCCGGGTGAACGCCGTTCGGCACGTCCTTGCGCAGCCGCACCGGCGCATCGGAATCGAAGCCGTGCCACGCGCCGGGGTACGCGACGATCGCGGGATGCGGCTCGCCTGCGGCGCGCGCAAGCGCGAGGCAAGGCTTCGCCGGAGTCCAGTCGTCGGCCTCGCCGACCAGCATCAGGAGCGGCGTCGCGGGCTCGTAGCCGCGCTGCAGGTCGGCTTCGCAGCCCGGATAGAACGCGATCGCGAACGCGGGCTTGTTGAGCGCCGCGGCGACGTCGTGGTGGCGCAGGTTGGTCGCCGAGAGGACGGTGCTGCCGCCGTTCGACCAGCCGATCAGGCCGATCCGCTTCGGGTCGACGTCGGGACGCTCGGCGAGGTAGTCGAGCGCGCCGAGCGCGTCGAGCCTGCGGTTGGCCTGCGTCACGCGGCGCTTGCCGGTGCGCTGCGTGCAGAGCTCCTTCTCGTAGCGCGGCGTCAGCGAGTCGACGACGAGCACGTGCAGGCCGAGGCCGTTGAACAGCTCGGCGTAGTCGCGCATGCGCTTGGCGAGCGCGCCGTTGCGGTCGTACGCGCCGCCGCAGCCATGGAACATCGCGATCGCGGGAGCGGGCGACGTCGGCGCCGGAAAGAAGTAGCCGATCAGCACGACCGGCGCGTTGCCCGGCCCGTCGAGGCTCGGGAACGAGACGCGCTGCTGCGCCGACGCCGCGCCGATCGTGAGCGCGAGAACGAGCGCGAGCGCTGCGCGCAGCATCGTCATGGCGTCGGCACCGGCGCGATCGTCGGCGGCGCCGGATGGATGCGCGCCATCAGGAGCGCGTCGACGTACGCGCCGTCGCGCAGCACGTAGCCGCGCGCTCGGCCTTCGGTCTCGAAGCCGAAGCGGCGATAGAGCGCGATCGCGCGCTCGTTGTCGACGTAGACGCTCAGCTCGAGGCGAAGCAGCCCGATCCAGCGATCGGCGATGTCGCACATCGCCTGCATCAGCGCGCTGCCGATGCCCTGGCCCTGCGCATCGGCGCGCACCGAGATGCCGAGCGTCATGACGTGGCGCCGGCGCGGGCTCGGCCCCGCCGGGTGCATGCCGCACGAGCCGACGACCTCGCCGCCGCGCTCGGCGACGAGGAGGATGTCGGGCTTGCCGGGTGCGAGGCTGTCGACGAGGCGCGCGCGGTGAATCTCCTCGCTCGCGTACGGCATCTGCATGAGCCCCGGGTAGACGGCCGGGTCGCCCATCAGCCGCGCCATCGCGGCCGCGTCGTCGACGCGCGCGCGGCGGATCGCGATCGTCATCGCGCGGCGCCTCGCTGCACGCGGTAGTGGAGGAAAACCTCGTCGCCCTCGACCTCGCTCGCGACGAGCTGCAGGCGGCGGACGTCGTCGCGATCGAAGCCGATGCCGTCGGCGAGCGTCGGCGCATCGCCGCCGACGACGAGCGGGCAGAGCGTCACGTGCATCTCGTCGAGCGCGTCGGCGGCGAGGAACTGGAACACCAGGTCGCCGCCGCCTTCGACGAGCAACGTCCCGACGCCGCGCGCGGCGAGGCGGTCGACGATCCACCACACCGGCGGATCGCTCTCGCCCGGCCATCGCTCGACCTCGCCGGGAACGTCGCGGCCGCGCGCCGCTGCAGCGCGCGTGACGAAGAGCGGACGGATCCCGGGCTCGCGGACGAAATCGGTGTCGAGCGGGACGTCGAGCGAGCGCGTCACGACGACGTTCCACGGCCGCTTCGTCCAGCCGACGCGGTCGACGGCGTCGGGCAGCGCCGGATGCGGCCAGTTGCGAAACGTCGCGCCGCCGACGAGGACGGCGTCGGCACTGGCGCGCAGCGCGCTCATCCGCGCGTGGTCGCGCGCGCTGCCGAAGAACGTGAAGCGCCGCTCGCGCGTGTTGATGCGGCCATCGAGCGACACCGCGGTGTTGCTGACGACCTTCACGCTAGCCCGGTGGCGTCGTCGCCTGCGCGCGCTCGCGGGTGATCTCGACGCCGGCCCATTCGAGCCCTTGCACCGGCGGACGCTTGCGCACGGTCACGGTGACGCGCTCGATCAGCGCGTTCTTCAGCGCGACCTCGGCGAGCGTCTCGGCGACGCGCTCGATGAGCAGGTACTCGTGACCCTGCACGGCGTCGATCAGCTCGCCCGCGAGGCGGTAGTCGACCGTGCGCTCGAGGTCGTCGGCGAGCGCGGCGTCGCGCAGCGACCCGCAATAGAGCTTGACCGAGACGCGCAGCGACTGCGGCGTCGCGCGTTCGGGGTCGGTGCAGCCGACGCGGCACGGCACCTCGAGCCCTTCGAGGAACAGCATGTCCATGTCAGATGCGCTCCTCGACCCAGCGCTGCACCGACGCCAGCGCCGCGGGCAGCCTCGACGCGTCGGTGCCGCCGGCCATTGCCATGTCGGGCTTGCCGCCGCCCTTGCCGCCGACCTGCCCGGCGACGTAGTTCGCGACGTCGCCGGCCTTGACGCGCGACGTGCTGTCGGCGGTGACACCGGCGGCGATCTGGACCTTGCCGCCGTCGACCGCGGCGAGGACGATGACCGCGGTCTTCAGCTTGTCCTTCAGCTTGTCGAGCGTGTCGCGCAGCGTCTTCGCGTCGGCGCCGTCGAGGCGGGCCGCGAGCACCTTCAGGCCCTTGACGTCGACCGCGCGCTGGGCGAGGTCGTCGCCCTGCGACGACGCCAGCCGGCCCTTCAGCGCCGCGAGCTCCTTCTCGAGCGCGCGGACGTGCTCGAGCACCTGGCCCACGCGCGCCGGCACCTCCTCGGCGGAGCTGCGCAGCTCGCCGGCGATGCGGCCGAGCGTCGACTCGAGCGACTGCAGGTACGCGAGCGCGTTGTCTCCGGTCACCGCCTCGACGCGGCGGACTCCCGCCGCGACGCCGCTTTCCGAGACGATCTTGAAGAGCCCGATGTCGCCGGTGCGCGCGACGTGCGTGCCGCCGCAGAGCTCGCGGCTCGATCCGATGTCGAGCACGCGCACCTCGTCGCCGTACTTCTCGCCGAACAGCATCATCGCGCCGAGCTTTTGCGCCTCGTCGATCGGCATCACGCGCGCGGACGTGGCGTGGTTCTCGAGGATCTCGGCATTGACGAGCTGCTCGACGCGGCGGATCTCGTCGTCGCTGAGCGGCGCGTTGTGGGCGAAGTCGAAGCGCGTCTTCTCGGCGTCGACGAGCGAGCCCTTCTGCTGGACGTGCTCGCCGAGCACCTCGCGCAGCGCCTTGTGCATCAGGTGCGTCGCGCTGTGGTTGCGCATCGTCCTGGCGCGGCGCTCGGCGTCGACCTTCGTCTGCACGACGTCGCCGACCGAGATCTCGCCTTCGACGATGCGGCCCTGGTGGCCGGCGACCGCGGCCTGCACCTTGATCGTGTCCTCGACGACCATGCGCGCAGTCGCGTTCCTCAGCTCGCCGACATCGCCGACCTGGCCGCCGCTCTCGGCGTAGAACGGGGTGTGGTCGAGAACGACGACGGCGACGTCACCGGCACGAGCCGTCTCCACCGCCGTGCCGTCGACGTAGACCGCGGTCACCTTCGCGGCGTCGTGCGTGAGCGTCTCGTAGCCGTGGAACGTCGACGCGCCGCCGCGGTACTCGAGCCCCTGCGCCATCTTGAACTTCGCCGACGCGCGCGCGCGCTCGCGCTGCTCGGCGAGGAGCTGCTCGAAGCGCGCGGTGTCGACCGCGACGCCGCGCTCGCGGCAGACGTCGGCCGTGAGGTCGACCGGAAAGCCGTAGGTGTCGTGCAGCTTGAACGCGACGTCGCCCGAGAGCATCTGGCCCGGCTGCAGCGCCGCGAGCGCCGATTCGAGGATCTCCATGCCGTTGGCGATCGTCTGGAAGAAGCGCTCCTCCTCCTGCTGCAGCACCGCCGTGACGCGCTCCTGCTGCCGCCGCAGCTCGGGGTACGCGTCGCCCATCTCGGCGACGACGGCGGCGACGAGGCGATGGAAGAACGGCCGCCGTGCGCCGAGCTTGTAGCCGTGGCGGATCGCGCGCCGCGCGATCCGGCGCAGCACGTAGCCACGGCCTTCGTTGCCCGGGACGACGCCGTCGGCGACCGTGAAGCTGCACGCGCGGATGTGGTCGGCGATGACCTTGAGCGACGGCGAGTCGGGATCGCAGTTCCCCGCGCCGGCGGCATCGACGTCGCGCTTGGCGGCGGCGAGCAGCGCCACGAAGAGGTCGATCTCGTAGTTCGAGTGCACGCCCTGCAGCACCGCGGCAAGGCGCTCGAGGCCCATCCCGGTGTCGACGCTCGGCTTCGGCAGCTTGTGCATCACGCCCGCGTCGTCGCGGTTGAACTGCATGAAGACGTTGTTCCAGATCTCGATGTAGCGGTCGCCGTCCTGCTCGGCCGATCCCGGCGGGCCGCCCGCGATCTCGGGGCCGTGGTCGTAGAAGATCTCGCTGCTCGGTCCGCACGGGCCGGTGTCGCCCATCATCCAGAAGTTGTCCGACGCGAAGCGCGCGCCCTTGTTGTCGCCGATGCGCACGACCCGCTCCTTCGGCAGGCCGATGTCGTTGGTCCAGATGTCGTACGCCTCGTCGTCGTCGGCGTAGACGGTCGCCCAGAGCTTGTCGGCGGGAAGCTTGTAGACCTCGGTCAGCAACTCCCACGCGAAGCGCAGCGCATCCTTCTTGAAGTAGTCGCCGAACGAGAAGTTGCCGAGCATCTCGAAGAACGTGTGGTGGCGCGCGGTGTAGCCGACGTTCTCGAGGTCGTTGTGCTTGCCGCCGGCGCGGATGCACTTCTGCGACGTCGCCGCGCGCACGTACGGCCGCTTGTCGAAGCCGAGGAAGACGTCCTTGAACTGGTTCATCCCGGCGTTGGTGAAGAGCAGCGTCGGGTCGTCGCCGGGAACGACCGGGCTCGACGGCACGATCGTGTGGCCCTTCGACGCGAAGTAGCTGAGGAAGGTCGATCGGATGTCGGCTGCTTTCACGGGGCGGCTCTCGGTGGCGACGGCGTGCGGCGCCGCTGGGCGAAAAGGCGAAAGGATATCGGGTGGGGTCCGCGATTGTCCGGCACATCGGCGTCCGGCCGCGCCGCGGCGCAGGCGCCCGGTCGCGGCGCGCTGCAGGCGCTCGGCTGGGAACGACGCCGCCGGCTAGCGGTCGTCGTTGGCGGCGGCGCGGCGACGCCCCGAGGCGTCGCGTGTCGTCGCCGGCCCGTCGGGCAACGACGCCGAGCGGCTGCTGCGCCGCGCGCTCTCGCTCGCCGCAGCGGCGCCGGCGTCG
>JASLGD010000493.1 GCA_030150305.1 Caldimonas sp.
GGGCCAGCCGCGCGGCGAGCCAGGCGAAGAGGCCGGCGCCGGCGAGGTTGAGCGCGCGTGCGGCACGGCCCGGCGCGCGCCAGCGCCGCAGCGGCGCGACGAGGGCCACGAGCGCGAGCAGGAACGCCGTTCCCTGCACCACGAACCAGGCGCCGAGAAAGAGGAACGCGAGCAGCTTGGCCGGCGCATCGGCGTCGATGAACTGCGGCAGCAGCGCGAGGAAGAAGATCGCGACCTTCGGGTTGAGCACGTTGGTCGCGAGCCCCTGCCCGAACAGCCGCGCGAAGCCGGGGCTCGCGGCGCGCGCCGCATCGACCGCGAGCGGGTCGCGCGCGCGGACGCCGTCGCGCAACATGCCGAACGCGAGCCAGAGCAGGTACGCGGCGCCGGCCCACTTGACGACGGCGAACGCCGCCGCCGACGCGGCGAGCAGCGCGGCGAGGCCGAACGCGGCGACGAGCGTGTGGACGACGCAGCCCGCCGAGACGCCGAGCGCGGACGCGATGCCGCCGGCGACCCCGTGGCGGAGCGTGCGCGTCAGCACGAGCATCATGTCGACGCCCGGCGTCGCGTTGACGACCAGCACCGTCGCCGCGAAGACGCCGAGCGAATGCGTGCCGAGCATCGTCTTCCTGTCAGCGCCGCGCTTGTCATCCTGAGCGAAGCGAAGGATCTCTGGCGACGACGGGATCCTCCACTGCGTTGAGGACGACGGAGCGCCTACAGCATCTCGAGCGCGAGCGCGGTCGCCTCGCCGCCGCCGATGCACAGCGCGGCGACGCCCTTCTTCTTGCCGTGCTTGCGCAACGCGCCGAGCAGCGTGACGACGATGCGCGCGCCGCTCGCGCCGATCGGGTGGCCGAGCGCGACCGCGCCGCCGTGGACGTTGACGATCTCGTGCGAGAGCTTGAACTCGGTCATCGCCGCCATCGTCACCGCGGCGAACGCCTCGTTGACTTCCCAGAGGTCGACGTCCTTGGCGCTCCAGCCGGTCTTCTTCAGCACCTTCTCGATCGCGCCGACCGGCGCGGTCGTGAACCAGCTCGGCGCCTGCGCGTGCACGCTCGTGCCGACGATGCGCGCGATCGGCTTGGCGCCGAGCCGCTTCGCGGTCGACTCGCGCATCAGGACGAGCGCGGCGGCGCCGTCGGAGATGCTCGACGACGTCGCCGCAGTGATCGACCCGTCCTTCTTGAACGCTGGCTTCAGGCCCGGGATCTTGTCGAGCTTGGCCTTGAACGGCTGCTCGTCGAACTTGATCAGCGTCTCGCCCGCCTTGCCGGGGACCGCGACCGGCGCGATCTCCCACGCGAAGCTGCCGTCCTCGTTGGCCTTCTTCGAGCGCTCGGTCGAGCTGATCGCGAACTGGTCCATCGCCTCGCGGCTGAACTTGTACTTGTCGACGCACTGCTCGGCGAAGACGCCCATCGCCTTGCCGCGCTCGTACGCGTCCTCGAGGCCGTCGATCGCCATGTGGTCGAACAGCTGCGTCGCGCCGTAGCGCACGCCCTTCCTCGCGAAGACGAGGTGCGGCGCGTTGGTCATGCTCTCCATGCCGCCGGCGACGAGCACGTCGGCGCTCTCGGCCTTGAGCATGTCGTGCGCGAACATCATCGTGCGCATCCCCGAGCCGCACATCTTCGAGAGCGTCACGGCGCCGGCCGACTGCGGCAGCCCAGCGCCGAGCGCCGCCTGGCGCGCCGGCGCCTGGCCCTGGCCGGCCAACAGGCAGTTGCCCATCAGCACCTCGTCGACGGCGTCGCCGGGAACGCCGGCGCGCTCGACCGCCGCCTTGATCGCGACGCTGCCGAGCTGGTGCGCGGCGAGCGCGCTGAAGTCGCCGAGCATGCCGCCGATCGGCGTGCGCGCAGCGGAAACGATGACGATGGATTCGGCCATGGGGAACCTCCTTGGGAAGGGAAGAGATCCTTCGCTTCGCTCAGGATGACACGCCTGGAGCCGTCATTCTGAGCGCTGCGACGAGTCTCGTCGTGCAGCGAAGCGCTTGATCGCCTCGTAGGGAAAGACATCATGCACGTAGCCGGCCAGGATTTCCTCCTTGTGGCCTTGCCAGAAGGCCGGATCGAGCAGGTCGGCGTGGTGCGCGAGAAAGACTTCGCGGATCGCAGGATCGCCGAGCAGGAACGGCGCGAACGTCTCGGGGAAGACGTCGCGCGGGCCGACCCGCCACCAGACCTCGCCGGACATTTCCTCTTCTTCGTTGCGCGGCGCCGGGACGCGGCGAAACTGGCAGTCGGTGAGGTATTCGATCTCGTCGTAGTCGTAGAACACGACCTTGCCGTTGCGCGTGACGCCGAAGTTCTTCCACAGCATGTCGCCGGGGAAGATGTTCGCGGCGACGAGGTCCTTGATCGCGTTGCCGTACTCGACCACCGCGGCCTCGATCTGGTCGGGGCGCGCGTCCTGCAGGTAGATGTTCAGCGGCACCATGCGGCGCTCGATGTAGACGTGGCGGATCACCAGGTTCTCGCCGTCGTCCTCCACCAGGCTGCCGCAGAAGTGCTTGAGCTCGGCGACCAGCTCCTCCTCGAAGCGGGCGCGCGGGAAGGCGACGTCGGAGAATTCCAGCGTGTCGGCCATGCGCCCGACGCGGTCGTGCTGCTTGACGAGCAGGTACTTGCCCATCACCTGCTCGCGCGTGGTGTCCT
>JASLGD010000506.1 GCA_030150305.1 Caldimonas sp.
GCACCGGCAGCCGCGTAGTCGCCCTGCCGGAGGGCGACGTCCGCAAGGCCGCTGAGCGAGTAAGCGATTCCGCCCGAATCGTCGAGCTCTCGGCGAATCGCCAGGCTCTGCTCATGCAACTCACGGGACGCCGAATCTTCGCCTTGCTCGAACGCGAGGTAACCGAGGTTGTTCAGCAGGATGGCGATGCGAACGCGATCTGCCCGCTGTCGAGCGATTTGCAGGCTTTCCTCGTACAAGGACCGCGCCACAGAATATTGATCCATCGAGGCAGCCACGTTTCCCAAGCCGTTCAAAGACTGCAGGGTCAACCACGGATCGTGCAGCGTTCGCGAGATGGCCAGGGCTTCTTCGCAAAGAGCCTTGGCGACTGTGACGTCACCTTGTCGCAAACGCAGGTTGCCCAGGGAAATCGTGGCGCGGGCGATCCCCTCCTGGTCACTCAGGCTGCGTGCCATCGCGAGGCTGCTTTCGTCGTACGCACGGGCCGCGGCGAAGTCGCCCAAGTGATAGGCAAGTATGGCGGACGCGTGCAGCGCCATCGCGCGTTCCTGCGTCCGTGCATCGACACAGTCGATGGAAAGTGTCCGCACGCACCAGTCGAGACCTTCGGCGCGGTATCCGCGCACGATCCAGAACCAATGGAGCGCGGCGCAGAGCCGGAGTCCGGCTTGCGCGCCCGCGCCCGAGACGAGGCAATACTCCAGCGCGCAGCGAAGGTTGTCGTGCTCGTTCTCGAGCCGGTGCAACCAGGTGGCTTGCTCGGGGCCGGCAAGATGGGGTTCCGCGTTCACCGAGAGGCCGACGAAGAAGTCGCGATGCCGCTCACGCAGCGCTTTCGCGTCCGTTGCTGCGTCGAGCTTCTCGCGCGCATATTCGCGTACCGTCTCCAGCATCCTGTAGCGGTCGCCGTCGTCGTCGGCGACGACGAGCGATTGCTCGACGAGGCCGATCAGGACGTAGACGACATCTTCCTTGGCGATCGAACCACCGCTGCACACCTCGCTCGCGGCGTCGAGCGTCCAGCCGCCGGAGAACACCGCCAGCCTCGCGAACAGCGCCTTCTCGGTGTCGTCCAGCAGCTCGTAGCTCCAGTCGATCAGTGCGCGCAGCGTCTGCTGCCGCGGCAGCTCGCGGCTGCCGCTCGTCAGCAGCCGCAAGCGCTGGTCGAGCAAGCGCAGGATTTGCTCGACCGACAGCACCCCGACCCGCGCGGCGGCCAGCTCGAGCGCCAAGGGGATGCCGTCGAGGTGCACGCAGATCTCGGCCACGGCCTGCGCGTTCTCGTCCTTCAGATCGAACCGCGGACTCTGCTGCTGCGCGCGCTCCACGAACAGCCGCACCGCGTCGGCGCGAGCGATCGTCTTCGCGTCCGACTTCGGCTTCGGGAGCGGCAGGGGGCCCAGTGGACAGACGCGTTCGCCAGGCAGGCGCAGCGGCTCGCGGCTCGTCGCGATCACCTTCGCGTGGATCGTCTCGCGCAAGAGCGCCGCGATCAGCCGCGCGCACCCATCGAGCACGTGTTCGCAGTTGTCGAGGATGATCAGCGTCTCGCGCGTGCGCAGATGACTGCAGAGCGCATCCAGCAGCGATGACGTGGGCGTCTCCTTCATCCGCAGCGCCTGGGCGAGGGCGCTCGTCACCAGTGCCGGATCGGTGAGAGGCGCAAGGTCGACGAACCATACGCCGTCGCGATAAAGATCAAGCGTCGCGACGGCTGCCTGACGGGCGAGCCGGGTCTTGCCGATGCCGCCCGTGCCGGTCAGCGTCAGAAGGCGAGTCGTCGCAAGGTGCTCGCGGATCTCGGCAAGCTCTCTCTGCCGGCCCACGAACGACGTCAGCAACTCCGGCAGATTCGTCCGCTCGCGCTCGGCCGGCGCCGGCGCACCCGAGCGGCCGGCGACCTCGGAGACCGGCCCGGTGAAGCGATAGCCGCGGCGCGCCAGGGTTTCGATCCAGCCGCCGCCGCCGACCCGCGCGAGTGCGCGCCGGATCGACGAAATCTGCACCGCCAGGTTCGCTTCCTCGACCACGACGCCAGGCCATGCCGCGTCGAGCATTGCCGATTTGTCGACGAATTCATTGGCGTGGCGGACCAGGACGGTCAACACCGCGACGGCGCGCGGCCCGAGCGCAACGGCGGCGCCGTCGTGGATCAGCACCTGCGCATCGACGTCGAGCCGCATCGGGCCGATGTGGTATTGGATTCCCACCGATGGCGATCCAGCTCGCTCGTCACTGTTCCGACGGATCGAGACAGATTGCCAGCGCAGAACCGAATTGGCAAGCGCGGCCCCCGCGCATTCGCTCGGCTGGGCCGCTACAACGCGCGCGTGATCATCAACGCGCCAGAGATCATCAGCAGGCCGTTCAGCAGACAAGCGAACTGTCGGTTGCTCAGCGAGCGGAAAGCCTTCATCCCGAGAAACGCGGCAAAGAGCGCCACGAACATGCCCTCAAGTCGCAGCGCATCGAGATGCAGGTCGACGTGCTGGGCGTGCATCGCGGCGAGGGTGATCAGCTGCATCGCCAGAATGAACGGCTGCGTGACTCCGCGCTGGACCGACTTGTCCCATCCGCGCATCGTGCACCAGATCGAAACGAATGCACCCGGGAACGCGGCGAGTCCGCCGGTGATTCCGCCGAGGGCCCCGACGCCGAGGTCGAGCCACCATGTGCTCGCATAGGTCTTCTGCGGCGCGCGCCATGCCATCACCGCGCCGTAAGCAAGGAGGAAGGCGCCTAGGCCGACCGCGAACCAGCTGCGAGGCAGCACGGACAGCAGCCATACGCCGACCGGCACGAATGCCGCGCCTCCGATCACGAAGGGCAGCAGAAGTCGCCATTGGATGGAGCGCCGCATCGCCATCACGCAGTAGAGCTGGATGGCGATGCTGCAGAGGACCATGATCTCGACTGCCTCGGCGGGCTGGCGATACAGCTGCAGGAGGACGGCGCCGGTGAGCGCTGAGAACGCGAAGCCCACGACGCTGCTCACCATCGCCGCTACGAAGACGATGGCAAGGGTCAGCAGCGCAGTGGCGGAGCCGGCGCGGTGCTGCAGCAGGTGGTGCGTCTGCACGGCAAGGGAGGCCAGCGCCAGCGCTGCCAGCCCGGGCCCGATCAGTTGCGCCGACCGGTGCAAGGAAGCGATTCGCGGACCCTCGAAAGCGGCGAGAGACGGCAGGGCACGCATCGGAGCCCCTCAACCGGCCCGCCGCACCAGGCGGCCGCGCAAGCCACGTAGCTTGGCGCTGCAGCGCGCGAAGGTGCGGCGGAATGCAGCAGCTGCGTCCGCACGGGCCTGCGCCCGTGCTGCTTGTTCCGCGTCCCGGCGTCGATGCAGCCGCGCGATCTTCGAGATCATTTCCGGCGTCAGCATCTCGACCGTCTCGAGGGCGGCGATGGAGCCGACCTGGCACGACCGCAGCAGGCTGGCGTGGACCCTGAACCAGGTCGCCGCATCCTCCAACTCGCCAAAGCCGTCGCGAAAGTGGGCGACCCAGGACAACCCGTCCCATCGGTAGATGGCGATCGTGTCGCGCTCGCTGAGGCGCACCGAGGTGCCGCTGATGGTCGAGAAGGGCGGTCTGTCGCTCCGGACGTCCATGGAGGCCTCCGTTCACTCGCACCCGTGCGAGTCGAGGCATCATTCCGAGGCGAGCCGGGCCGGTCCTTTAGAAGACCTAAAAGATCTCTAAGCGATCCTCGGGAATTTCCGGTCTGGGGCGCGAGCGGTCGTCAGCCTTTAGCCGTGCATCCCTCGTCAGGGGCCGCCAGCGCGCGATGAACGCGCACTGACGACGCGAGCAGCAATCGTCCAACCCCGCGCAATCCATGGTCGCCGCTCAGCCACAAGGTCTGCCGAGTGTCGTGGCCTCTCTGATGCGTGAAGCGGTCAGAGGCGCGTGCATCGAACCGTCGCCGTTGGAGTAGGCAATCGGTAGCCAGACGCACCGGCAATGTAGCGCGGCGTTGGTCTACAAGCGACGTAAGTTATTGATCTCTCAAGGGAACCGCCGACGGTGCACGAGACAACATGATGCAGAGTGAGACGACTTGAGCCGAGAGGCTCATAGATGAGCGACTCCTTTGTACGCGTAGCGGCAAGCGTCGCGGAGAGTCGAGTTCCCGGAGTCGCTTTGCAGTTGACGA
>JASLGD010000508.1 GCA_030150305.1 Caldimonas sp.
CCACCTTCTCGCGAAGCGAGAAGGTGGCCAAGGAGGTCGCGCCGCGCGTCGACAACAAGCGCAAGCTCGAGTCGGCCGACTGGCAGACGCTGAGCCTGGTCGACGAGAAGGAGGTCGAGGAGCAGATGAACTTCGTCCGCCTCGGCCAGATGATCTCGCACGAGTGCGAGTGGCAGCTGCGCGAGCTCGCGGCGTACATGGGCGCGCTCCTCAATCTCGGTCGCGCCGACGACGAGCGCAATCCGCTGCGCGCCGAGATCATCGGCGCCGCGCTGCACCGCGGCATCGAGGCGATCTCGGGCGAGCGCGACAGCCGCCGCATCCTCGCCCGCGAGCTCGGCCACGCCGTCGCGCACGCGATGCCCGAGTGCTACGACGAGATCCTGCGCCTGCTGCAGGAGCGCGGCGTGCGGCCGGTGCACCTCACGGTGCGCACCGTCGAGGGTCCGGGCAACCAGCTCGGCGCGGCCAACTCGGGCTACGCCAGCCTGCCGCGCGACGGCTTCCTGTCGTCGCGGGGCGGCTCGTACGGCGAGATCGAATCTGGACCGGGCAGCGACATGGACCTCCTCGCCGCGCATCGACGAGCGCTCGCGACCGCGTTCCCGGGCCGCGCCGAGGCCTACGACAGCGTCCGCGAGACGACGTCGCCGCGCACCGGCAGCGACGCCTTCGCGCGGCCGTCGCGCGCGAGCTCGGCGGCCGACCAGCAGCTGATGACGCTGCTGCGCCGCCTGACGGCGATGTCGAGCCAGCCGGGCGACCTCGGCGCAGCGAGCCTGCTCGGCAGCTCCCTGGCCGGCGCACCGCGGCTGCCGCAGCAGCCAGCGCGCCCGAGCGGCTACGCGAGCTCGCGCCACGCCGGACCGATCAGCGGCGCCGACAAGGGCACGATCTCGTCGCGCACCGCCCTCGGCTCCGACTCGTCGCGCGGCGCGCACGTCGCCGAGCCGGGCTACAACGACGGCCTCACCGGGCTGATGGCGGTCAACCTGATCCGCGCCCACCGCGACGAGCTGGTCGCGGCGTCGAGCGGCAAGCTCGACCACATGGTGATCGACGTCGTCGGCAGCCTGTTCGACCAAATCCTCTCCGACTCGCGCGTGCCGCCGCAGATGGCGCGCGAGATCGCGCGCCTGCAGCTGCCGGTGCTGCGCGTCGCGCTCAGCGACCAGACCTTCTTCTCGACGCGTCGCCATCCGGTGCGCCGCTTCATCAACCGGATCGCATCGCTCGCCAACGCGTTCGACGACTTCGAGTCGGGCCCGGGCGAACAGTTTCTGGCGCGCGTGCGCAAACTCGTCGACGAGATCGTCGAAGGCGACTTCGACCAGGTCGAGCTGTACGCCGAGAAGGTCGCCGAGCTCGAGCACTTCATCTCCGAGCAGACCGGCGACGCCGTCGCCAAGTCGGGCGCCGCGGTCGTGCTCGACCAGAAGGAATCGGAGCTGCGCATCCAGCAGCGCTACGTGCTGCAGCTGCAGGCGGCGCTGCAGCCGCTCGGCCTGCCGGCGTACATGCTCGACTTCCTGTCGCAGGTCTGGAGCCAGGCGCTCGTGCTCGCGGTGCGCCGCGACGGCATCGACTCCGACCGCGCGCGCCGCTACCGGCGCGTCGGCGTCGATCTCGTCATGAGCATCCAGCCGAAGGGCTCGCCGATGTTCCGCAAGAAGTTCCTCATGCAGCTGCCGCCGCTCATGAAGGACCTCAACGAGGGCATGAAGCTCGTCGGCTGGCCCGACGCGGCGCAGCGCGAGTTCTTCGGCAAGCTGCTGCCCGCGCACGCCGAATCGCTGAAGGGCCAGCCCTTGAGCGAGCTCGACCACAACCTGATGGTCAAGCAGCTCGAGCAGATCTTCGCCGCACCGATGCCGGCGACGCTCGAGCAGCCGTTCGCGCGCGCCGAGCCGGTGCCCGAGGTGCCCGAGGAGGTGATCGAGCGGCGCTTCACCGACGAAGAGGCGAAGCAGGTCGGCCTCGTCAACGAGACCGCGGTCGACTGGTCGGCGGCGGTCGGCAGCGACGGCGACGTCGACGTCGACCTCGGCGAGATGCAGCCGCCCGAGCCGGCGTCGCCCTCACTCGTCGGACGTCTCGACGCCGACGCCGTCGACCAGCTCGGGCCGACGACGACCGAGATGGGCGAAGCGCCCGAGCCGAGCCAGGGCACGATGCTGATGGACCACGTGAAGCTCGGCTTCGCGTACCAGATGCACCTCAAGAACGAGTGGCAGAAGGTGCAACTCGCGCACGTCAGCGCCGGCCGCGGCTTCTTCGTCTTCACCCGCGGCGGCAGGCACCAGGAGACGATCTCGATGACCTCGCGCATGCTCGCGCGGATGTGCGAGACCGGGCGCTTTCGCGCCGTCGAGAGCGCCTACCTCATGGAGCGCGCGACGCAGCGGGCGAGGAAGCAGCTGGCTGCGCTCGGGACGCCGACGCGCCACTGACCGCGCCGCCGCCGGCGGCGAGCGCACGCGCGAGCCGCACCGCCGCGGCGAAGCTCGACGGATCGGCGCGGCCGCTGCCGGCGATGTCGAAGGCGGTGCCGTGGTCGGGGCTGGTGCGGACGAACGGCAGGCCGAGCGTCACGTTGACGCCATGCTCGACGCCGAGGTACTTGACCGGGATGAGTCCGTGGTCGTGCGTCATCGCGACGACGACATCGAACTCGCCCGGATGGCCGGCGGCGTCGCGAGCGCGCATGAAGACCGTGTCCGGTGGATACGGCCCGCGCGCGTCGATCCCTTCGCCGCGCGCGGCCGCGACGGCGGGCGCGACGATGCGCAGTTCCTCGTCGCCGAACAGGCCGCCTTCGCCGGCGTGCGGATTGAGCCCGGCGACAGCGATCCGCGGCCGCGCCGTGCCGAGCCCGCGCAGCGCGGCGTCGGCGATCCGGATCGTCTCGAGGACGGCGTCGAAGGTGACGGCGTCGAGCGCGCGGCGCAGCGCCATGTGGATCGTCACGAGCACGGTCTTCAGCTCGTCGTTGGCGAGCATCATGCGCACCGGCGGCGCTTTCCCGCCATCGGCGGCGAGCGCCTGCAGCATCTCGGTGTGGCCCGGATACGGAACGCCGGCCGCGGCGAACGCTTCCTTGTGGATCGGCGCGGTCACGATCGCCGCGGCCTCGCCGGCGCGAACGAGCGCGACGGCGCGCTCGATCGATCGCGCCGCCGCCGCGCCGGCGCGCGCGTCGACGCGGCCGACCGGCGCTTCGAGGAGGTCGCCGGCGACGCCGTCGGCCTGGAGCACCGGAATGCAGCGCGGCGGCAACGCGGCGACGTCGGCGGGTCGCTCGATCGCGACCACCGGCAGCAGGTCGCCCGTGGTCCGCGCGGCGCGCCGCAGCACGCCGACGTCGCCGACGACGAAGGCACCGCCCGCCGGCTCGGCGCGAAACCAACTTGCGACGATCTCGGGGCCGATGCCGCACGCGTCGCCCATCGTGAAGGCGAGCGGATTGCCGATCGACGAAGCCACGGCCGCATTGTGCGACCCTGGCGCCCATAATCGATCACCACTTCTCCGCGGCGATGCGCAAGGCCTGGCTGTTGTTCTCGCAGACCGTGACCATCGCGGTCGCGCTGCTCTTCGTCGTCGCGACGCTCAAGCCCGGCTGGCTGAAGCGCGGCCCCGACGCGACGGCGGGCGCGGCCTCGGCAGTGCCGGTCGTGACGCTGCCGGCGCCGGTGCGCAGCGTCTCGCTGATCGGCCCCGGCACCGCGGCGACGAGCTACGCCGAAGCCGCCAAGCGCGCTGCGCCCGCGGTCGTCAGCATCACGGCGAGCCGGACGACGCGCGAGGTCGAGCCGTCGTTCGGCCTGCTCTTCGGCCGCCCGCCGCGCCAGCGCGAGGAGCGCCAGATCGGCCTCGGCTCGGGCGTGATCGTCTCGCCCGAGGGGTACCTGCTCACCAACAACCACGTCATCGAAGGCGCCGACGACATCGAGGTCGAGCTCGGCGACGGCCGCAACGCGCGCGCGAAGACGATCGGCGCCGACCCCGAGTCCGACCTCGCCGTGCTGCGCATCGAGCTCGACAAGCTGCCGACGATCGCGTTCGGCGACGTCGAGCACGCGCAGGTCGGCGACGTCGTGCTCGCGATCGGCAACCCGTTCGGCGTCGGCCAGACCGTGACGTCGGGGATCGTCAGCGCGCTCGGCCGCAACGCGCTCGGCATCAACACGTTCGAGAACTTCATCCAGACCGACGCTGCGATCAACCCCGGCAACTCGGGCGGCGCGCTCGTCGACGCCGCCGGCAACCTGCTCGGCATCAACACCGCGATCTTCTCGAAGACCGGCGGCAGCCTCGGCATCGGCTTTGCGATTCCGGTGAGCACGGCGCGTCAGGTGATGGAGAGCCTGATCAAGGACGGCCGGGTGACGCGCGGCTGGATCGGCGTCGAGCCGCGCGACCTCACTCCGGAAATGGCGAAGACGCTCGACCTGCCGGTCAAGCAAGGCGTCCTCATCGCGGGGCTGGTCGAGAACGGGCCGGCGAGCACGAGCGGCATCCGCCTCGGCGACGTCGTCGTCAAGGTCGCCGACGCCCAGGTCAACAACACGCCGCAGCTGCTGAACGCCGTCGCCGCGCTGAAGCCGCGGCAGACCGCGACGCTCACCGTGCAGCGCGGCAACAAGCGCCTCGAAGTCCCGATCACGGTCGGCCAGCGGCCGCCGACGCGCCCCGTGGCGGTCGACCGCTAGTCGCCCGGGGGAGTCAGTCGCCAGCCTTGCTGGCGACCGACTCCGGCGCCTGCGTGTGCTTGATGAAGATCTGTGCCGCCCAGATGCCGATCTCGTAGAGCAGGCACATCGGGATCGCGAGCGCGAGCTGCGAGACGATGTCGGGCGGCGTCAGGACCGCCGCGATGATGAACGCGAGGACGATGAAGTACGAGCGAAAGCTCTTCAGCTTCTCGATCGAGACGATGCCGAGCCGCGCCAGCACGACGACCGCGATCGGCACCTCGAACGCAGCGCCGAACGCGATGAACATCGTCATGACGAAGCTGAGGTACGCCTCGATGTCGGGCATCGCCGAGACGCTCTTCGGCGCGAAGCTCTGGATGAACGTGAAGACCTTGCCGAAGACGAAGAAGTAGCAGAACGCGACGCCGAGGAAGAACAGGATCGTGCTCGAGATGACGAGCGGCAGCACGAGCTTCTTCTCGTGCATGTACAGGCCCGGCGCAACGAACGCCCATGCCTGGTAGAGCACGACCGGCAGCGCGAGCAGGAACGCCGCGAGCAGCGTGATCTTCATCGGCACGAGGAACGGCGAGATGACGTTGGTCGCGATCAGCGTGCCGCCGGCGGGCAGGTGTGCGACGAGCGGCGCCGCGAGCAGGTCGTAGAGCGCGGCCGGCCCGGGATACGCGAACAGCACCGCGGCGCAGACGAGCACGGCGAGCGCGGAACGGATGATCCGGTCGCGCAGCTCGATCAGGTGCGAAACGAACGGCTGCTCGGTTCCCGCCAGCTCGTCGGGGTCCTTGTCCGTCGTCATCCGAGCCGCGGCGGGCGGAAGCGCGCCACCCGCGCGGCGCCCGACTGCGCCCGGGCGCGGATGCCGTTCCTCTGCTTGTACCACTGCGGCGTCGCGCCGCGCTTGAGACGCCAGTTCTTCTTCGGGTGCCGGTACGCGGGCGGCGGCACCGCCAGCGGGCTGTCGCTCGACAGCGGCGGCACGGTGTCGGCCGGCGGCTGCCACGCCGACTGCAGGTCGGCGCTGGTCCTGGAGAGTTCGCTCGACACGCTCTGCTCGACGTTGCGCGCAGCGTCCTCGAACTCGGTCTTCATCTTCTTGAGCTCTTCGAGCTCGATCGAGCGGTTGACCTCGGCCTTGACGTCGGCGACGTAGCGCTGCGCCTTGCCGACCAGCGTGCCGACCGTGCGGGCGACGCGCGGCAGCTTCTCGGGGCCGATGACGACGAGCGCCACCGCGCCGATCAGCGCCAGCTTGTCGAAGCCGAAATCGATCATGACGTCGCGGCCCGGCGCGCGCGGCGCGCGGCGGTCAGCTCCTCGTCGTCTTCGTCTCGACGTCGACGGTGCCCGGGTCGAGCGGGCGGTCGGTGCCGACGCGCTGCGTCGGCGCTGCCGCATCCGAGGGGCTCGAGGTGCCGTCGCGGACGCCGTCCTTGAAGCCCTTGACCGCGCTGCCGAGGTCGCTGCCGATGTTCTTCAGCTTCTTGGTGCCGAAGATCAGCACCACGATCAAAAGCACGATCAACCAGTGCCAGACGCTGAACGAACCCATGGCGGTTCTCCGATACGAAACTGCGGGGGATTCTAGGTCAGCCCTTCGCCCACGGACGCGGACCGCCCATGACGTGAATGTGGAGGTGCTGCACCTCCTGCAGGCCGTCCTTGCCGGTGTTGACGAGGGTGCGAAAGCCGTTCGTCACGCCGAGCTCGCGCATCAGCTTGGGTGCCAGCGCCATCATGCGGCCGAGCACCGGCGCGTCCGAATCGTCGACGTCGTAGAACGACGTGAGGTGCTTCTTCGGGATCATGAGCACGTGCACCGGCGCCCACGGCGCGATGTCGTGGAAGACCAGGATGTCGTCGTCCTCGTACGCCTTCTTGCTCGGAATCTCGCCGGCGACGATCTTGCAGAAGATGCAGCTCGGGTCTCGTGCCATGGCAGCTCCGGTTCAGCTCGGCATCGGCTGGTTCGACGAAAGATTCAGCCAGCCGCGCACGACGCGATAGAGGAACCAGATCGAGATGATCCCCCAAGCGATCCAGCCCGGCACGTAGAGCAGCAGGAAGAGCGGCAACGTGACAAGGTAGAGACCCCCCGCCCAGAGGACGCTGCGAATGCGCCAGCTGAAGTGCGACTCCTGCCAGGTCCCGCGCGCGTCCTCGCGCTTGAGCATGTCGATGAAGAACGCGATCAGGAGCAGCAGCACGCTCGCATGCGCGAAGGGCAACACCGCCCCGACCGCGACCACTGCGTGCAGGAAATAGCTGATGTGGCCGATCGTCTTCAGCGACTGCTGCCGCGGATCGGGGACGTCGATCACGTCGTTCATGTTCCGTCTGCCTCTCTGCCGGTCAACTTGCGGGCGGCGAACTCCTCGAGCCCGGACTGCCCTTCGCGGCGCGCGAGCTCGGCGAGGACGTCGCGCGGCGCGAGGCCGTGCGTCGCGAGCGCGATCATGGTGTGGAACCAGAGGTCGGCCACCTCGGCGACGATGCGCTCGGGCGCGCCGTCCTTGCACGCCATGACGACCTCCGTCGCCTCCTCGCCGATCTTCTTCAGCACCGCGTCGGGGCCCTTGCCGATCAGGCGCGCGACGTAGCTCTTCGCCGGGTCGGCGCTCCTGCGCTGCTCGATCACGCCGGCGAGCCGCGCCAGCGTGTCGTCGCCCGTCGTCTTGCCCGCGTCCATCGCCGCTATCTGTAGATCCGCTCGGGATCCTTCAAGACCGGATCGACGGCGCGCCAGGCGCCGTCCTCGTGGCGCTGGAAGAAGCATGAATGGCGGCCGGTGTGGCAGGCGATCGTCGGCTCGCCGGGCGCGCTGCCGGTCTGCTCGACTTTCAGAAGGACGACGTCGTTGTCGCAGTCGAGCCGCAGCTCCTTCACCTTCTGGACGTTGCCGCTTTCCTCGCCCTTCTTCCACAGGCGCCCGCGCGAGCGGCTCCAGTAGACGGCTTCGCCGAGCTCGGCGGTCTTCGCGAGCGCCTCGCGGTTCATGAACGCGAGCATCAGGACGTCGCCGCTCCCGACCTCCTGCGCGATCGCCGGGACGAGCCCGTTCTGGTCCCACTTGACGTCGTCGAGCCAGCTCATCGGTGCACCCTTCGCGCTTCGCGCTGTCCCGCCAGGCGGGAGAGCCCTCCTTCGGAACGGCCGGCCGGAGGGCTCAGCGCTTCAGTGTAGCGGCCGCCTCCGCGGCGACGCACGTCGGGCCGACGTAGCCCCGCTCGGCGGCGAACCAGTCGAGCACCGGCAACGTCCCGGGCAGCACCGGCGCGACCGTCACCGGCAGCGACTGCCACGCCATCGCCTGGCCTTCGCGCATCGCGATCGCGCCGCGCCAGGCGAGCACCTTGCAGAAGTGCAGCCGGACGCGCGCGTGCGCGTAGTCGACGCGCGCGACGTGCCACGGCACGACCTCGACGACGTCGATGCCGAGCTCCTCGTGCAGCTCGCGCGCGAGCGCCGCCTCGACGGTCTCGCCGCGCTCGAGCTTGCCGCCCGGAAACTCCCACCAGCCGGCGTAGACCTTGCCGGCCGGCCGCGACGTCAGCAGGAACCGGTCGCGCTCGCCGATCAGCACGCCGACCGCGACGTCGACGACGTCGCTGTGCGCGGCATCGCCGCTCAAGCGTGCCGCCCGGCGTAGTCGCGGGCGAACTGGTAGGCGACGCGCCCCGAACGCGAGCCGCGCTCGAGCGCCCAGACGAGCGACTCCTGGCGCGCCGCGGCGATCGCGTCGTCGCCGACGCGGAAGCCGCGCAGCCACTGCGCGACGATCGCGAGGTACTCGTCCTGGCTGAACGGGTAGAAGCTCACCCACAGGCCGAAGCGCTCCGAGAGCGAGATCTTCTCCTCGACGACCTCGCCGGGATGAACCTCGCCGTCCTCGGTGTGGCGGTAGCTGAGGTTCTCCTTCATGTACTCGGGAAGGAGATGGCGCCGGTTGCTCGTCGCGTAGATCAGCACGTTCTCCGAGCTCTCGGCGACCGAGCCGTCGAGGATCGACTTCAGCGCCTTGTAGCCGGGCTCGCCCTCGTCGAAGCTCAGGTCGTCGCAGAAGACGATGAATCGCTCCGGACGCTCGGCGACCAAGTCGACGATGTCGGGCAGGTCGACGAGGTCGCTCTTGTCGACCTCGATCAGGCGCAGGCCGCGCGGCGCGAACTCATTCAGGCACGCCTTGATGAGCGAGCTCTTGCCGGTGCCGCGCGAGCCGGTCAGCAGCACGTTGTTCGCGCTCTTGCCGGCGACGAACTGCTCGGTGTTGCGAACGAGCTTCTCCTTTTGCGGGTCGACCTCGACGAGCGACGCCAGCCGGATCGTCGCGACGTGGCGCACCGGCTCGAGTCGGCCGCCGGCGCCGCGACGGCGATAGCGAAATGCCGTCGACGCGCTCCAGTCGGGCGCGCCGAGCGCATGCGGCAGCACCGCCTCGAGGCGCTCGACGAGCGCTTCGGCGCGCGCGACGAGGCGCGCGAGCGCAGCGGAATCGAGCGTCGTCGCCACTTACGCTGCGCGCCGCTCGATCTCGGACGCAGGCGCGCGCGCGTGCAGCGGCGTGACCAGGTCGTCGGCGACGGCGAAGACGCGGTCGTGCTCGCCCGGCCGGATCGGATGCATGCCGGTGAAGGCGCCGAACGCCGGCAGCACGCCGACGTCGTCGCCGAGCCAGAAGCACGGCAGGCGCAGATGGTCGAAGCCGCGGCCGCCGATGCCGATGCACGGATGGAGGTGGCCGGCGACGACGTAGCTGCCGCGCCGCGCGCGCGGATGGTGGCAAAGCGCGAGACCGCCGTGCGCGTACGGTTCGTCGACGACGTCGATGCCGAGGTGCGCGGGCGGATCGCCGGCGCGGTCGTCGTGGTTGCCGCGCACGAGCACGAGCTCGAGCGCCGCGCGCGGTCGCGCGCTGGCGGCGAGCCTGCCGCGATCTCGAGATCGTGCTCGTGCGCGGCAACCACGACGACCGCGCCGGCGATCCGCCGCCCGGCCTCGACATCCGCGTCGTCGACGAGCCGTTCGTGCACGGCGGGCTCGCCCTGTGCCACCA
>JASLGD010000523.1 GCA_030150305.1 Caldimonas sp.
CCAGGTCGCGCGGCGCGAGTCCGCGCGCATCGCGCTCGCCTGCTTCGCCGGCATCGCGGTCGTCGCCCTCGCGTTCCTGCCGCTCGGGCCGCTGCTGGCGAAGATCGGCAACCTCAACCTGCTGGTGTTCTTCGTGGCGCTGGTGGGCGTGGCCATCCTCGCGGGCGTGCCCATCGGGTTCGCGTTCGGCCTGGCCACCGTGGCGTACCTGGCGCTCACCACGCACACGCCGCTGAGCGTCATCGTCAACCGGCTCGACCAGGGCATGTCGCAGCCGCTGCTGCTGGCGATCCCGATGTTCATCTTCCTCGGCCTGCTGATCGAGGTCACCGGGCTGGCGCGCACGATCATCGCCTTCCTCGCGTCGCTGCTCGGCACCGTGCGCGGCGGCCTCTACTACGTGCTGCTCGTCGCGATGATGCTCGTCTCCGGCATCTCGGGGTCGAAGGCGGCCGACATGGCGGCGATCGCACCGGGCCTGTTCCCGGAGATGCGCAGGCGCGGCGCCAACGACGGCGATCTCGTCGCGCTGCTCGCGTCGTCGGCGGCGATGGCCGACACGATCCCGCCGAGCCTGGTCCTGATCACCCTCGGCTCGGTGACCGGGATCTCGATCGCGAGCCTCTTCACCGCCGGCGTCATTCCCGCGCTCGTGCTCGCGCTCACGCTCGCGGCGCTCACCTTCGTCCGCTCGCGTGCCGAGCCGAAGCCCCGCCTCGAGCGGCCGAGCGCCGGCGCGATCGGGCGCGCGTTCGTCGGCGCCCTGCCCGCGCTGCTGCTGCCGTTCGTCATCCGCTGGGCGGTCGTCGAAGGCGTCGCCACCGCGACCGAGGTCTCGACCGTCGGCGTCGTCTACACGCTCGTCGTCGGCATCCTGCTCTATCGGCCCGTCCAGTGGCACCGCTTCTATCCCGTGCTGATCGAGACGGCGGCGCTGTCCGGCGCCATCCTGTTCGTCATCGGCACGGCGACCGGGATGGCCTGGGCGCTGACGCAGTCTGGCTTCTCGGCCGACCTCGCGAGCGCGATGACGGCGCACTCGGGCGGCCCGTACGGCTTCCTCGCGATCACGATCGTCGTCTTCGTCCTCCTCGGCAACGTGCTCGAGGGCATCCCGGCGATCCTCCTGTTCGGGCCGCTGCTGCTGCCGGTCGCGCACAGCTTCGGCATCCACGACGTGCACTACGCGATGGTCGTCGTCATCGCGATGAGCATCGGCCTGTTCGCGCCGCCGTTCGGCATCGGCTTCTATGCCGCATGCGCGATCGGCCGAGTGGCGCCCGCCGAAGCCGCGAGCCACATCTGGCGCTACCTCGCGGCGCTGATGGTCGGCCTGATCGCGATCGCGGCGATCCCGTGGTTCTCGACCGGCCTGCTCGGCTGAAGCGACGTCGCAGATGCCGAGAACGGCTCGGTTAGACCGCGGCCGCGCGCCCGGCTCGTCATCGTCATCTCGACCGACCTCTCGTTCGAGCCGTTAAAGATGCAGCCCAGGCGCAGCGGCGCCCTGCCGCGTCATCGTCGGCTCCGGAGGTTGGAACTGCCGTACTGCGACGGCAGTGCGACGCCGATTGCCTAGGCCGCTGCGGCTTGCGCGTCGACGGCCCCGCCTCGCGGCTGCAACGCTGCACGCTTCTTCCGCGCAACTCCGACGGCGCCGAGGCCGAGGAGGCAGAGGACACCCGTCCCGGGTTCCGGCACCGCACTCGTGAACGCGACCTGGCCGAGACTCGACGCGTCGCCGATGCCTGACGTCGTGAACCCTGCATCCACCTCGCTCGTCAGCGTCAGGGAGAGCACGTTCGTGGCGCCTGGCGCAAGGAAGTAGGTCAGCACAGACGGCCCGCTGACGAAGTCGTTGAACAGCACCACGCCCCCGCTCGTCAAGGAGAGGAACAGGGACGTCGAAGCATTGCCGGTGCCGTCAGAAAAGTTGGTCGACGTGAAGCCGATGGAAAGAATCGGTGCTGCCGCAGTCGACACGAACGAGCCGGAGAAGTCGGCCGTCCCGACAGCGTTGACGATTCCGCCGCCCCCCGAGACGTCGGCCGAGCTCGTCAGCAAGCCGGGAGCGCCGATGGCCCCTGCAGTTGCGACGCTGACGGTGCCCACGGACGCGGCCGACGCGACGATCGGCACGGCGTCGGGTGGACTGGAGTGTGCGTCGACGCCGGCCGGCCCATCGGCGACCGCAACAGCGTTGACGTCGAACTGGGGATTGGTGAACGGAATGTCGACGGCTTGCGCCGAACATGCGAATGCGGCCAGAGCCGCCAGCAAGACTCTCTTGATCACGACGACTCCTCTAAGTTGGAAATGGCCATCACCTTACTCACTGCACTCTCCCGAGACAGGTTCGCTCGAGGACTCGGACGAAGCCCCCGGCCGGCAAGTTTCTCGCCCACCCTGGTCTCCTCCTGCCTTCTCGTTCGACCCGGTCCGAGCGTCGGTGAGGAAGCTCGGACCGAGGCTGGAGCGGCGGCGTGCTACTTGACGACTCTCACGTTCGCCGTCCCGGTCAACTTGTGCTGCGCGCCGCCGGGATCGACGAAGTTGGCCGAGACCGTGAGCGCGACCGAATCACCCAGCGGAACGTTGTTGTCGAGGTCGGCCTTGCTGAAGGTCGCGACCAACGTCTTGCCATCCGAAGAGAGCGCGCTCGTCACGGCGTTGAACGGCTGCGTGGTGAGCGGCGCCGTCACGATCGGGTTGCCGATGCCGAGGATCGAGCTTCCCACCGGACCGGTGTCCAACTTCCAACCGGCGGGAACCGTCATCACCGCAGTCAACAGACCGCCGACGCCGGTGAACACACCCGTCGCCGATCGCATGTTGAGCACGTTCGGCACGAACTGCAGCGCTGCGGGTTCTGACGCGAGCGTGACGATCACCTTGCCCGTCGGCGTCGGATTCGTGCAGTCGTTGTAGAAGTACTCGCCTTCCTTGTCGAACTTGTAGGTCGCCGACTGCCCCGGTTGCAGGCGGAAGTTGAACTTGCCTTCGAAATACTGGGTCGCGCAGTGCTCGAGCTGGTTGCCCGAGCCGGCGACACCGAACGCGGCGTCAGCCGGATTCGTGAAGGTCACGGTCGTCCCGGCTGGAACCGTGAGCTGCGAAGGCACCATCGAGCCACTGGTGATCGCGTCCTTGATGGCGGTCGCCGTGCCGTTCGAGCGCGCGAGATAGATGGTGTTCGCCGGCACACCCGTCCCGGCGGTGTTGTCGACCGGTCGACGCTGCGGAATCGGTTTGGGATTCGGCGCCTCGGAGCTGCCCGACACCACGACCGGGTTCGACTGCGGACCGGTCGTGTAGATCGCCTTGCCGCCGAGCTTGAACACCCAGATCGTGTCGCCGTTCGGCGATTGCGAGTAGGGCTGCGTGCCGGCCATCGCTGCCATCGCGATGTACTGCACGCCGTCGATCATGTACGTGATCGTGCCGGACTGGCTCGGAAAGCCCGTCTGGAAGCGCCAGAGCACATCGCCGGTGGCAGCGTCCATGGCGGTGAACCAACCATCCATCTGCGTGATGAAGAGCAGGTCGCTGGCGGTGACGAGCGGGTTGTTCTGCCGCGACGAGTCGAGCGGCGTCTGCTTCTTCCACACGATCGTGTTCGTCGTGGCGCTCACCGCGGAAATGCCGCCGGTCTGGTAGCCGCCGATCTGCCGCAGGCCGTTACCGCCCTGTTGCAACGGATGGATCGCCGGGCTGTACGAGTACGCGATGTAGCGCAGGTTGAGCCCCGGGCTGTACGCCGGCACCGACATGTCGGCACCGCCGTTGTTGCTCGACATCGAGAGCCACAGGTAGTTGACCGCGGTGGCCGAAGTGGACGCCGTTCCGTAGCTGCCGTCGAACACGCAGCCGAATCGCGGTGGCCCGCCCATGAACGGAGCTTCGGGATCCAGGTAATTGGGTTCGTGCAGCACGAGCCTCAGCTGACCAGGGTGCGCCGGATCGGGTTCGGCCTGGTAGCCGTTCCAATTCGGGACCGCGCGGTTCGGCAGGCCGGGGATGTCCGAGCCGAGGTTCTGATACGCGACGCATTGCTCCATGAATCCGCCTGACACCGGGAACGGCTGTGTCAGAGACGGGAAGTTGCGGACGTCGACCGGCACCGGACGCTCTTGGACGGGCAACGCCGGCTTGCCGTTGGTGCGATCGAGCACGACCTGGTGGCCGTACTTGCTGCCGTAGTAGATGACCTTCCTGACCTGGCCGTCGATCGTGACGTCGGCGATCTGCGGCACCAGCACGCCGTCCTGGTCGTTCTCGGCCTTGTGAACGCCCTGGAAGTGCCACTTGTACGCGCCGGTCTTGAGGTCGAGAGCGACCAGCGAGGCGCCGAACAGGTTGTCTCCGAAACGAGCCGAGCTGTCTTGCGAGCCGTTGCAACTGCGGATATTCCCGAACGTGACATACAGCATCCCGAGCTGCGGGTCGATCGTCGGGTGCTGCCACGGTGCCGCGCCTGCCGTCAGATAGCAGTCGTTGGGGCTGTCGTTCGGCGTCACCTTGGTGGTGAAGGTATCCCCCGCATCGAACGTCTTGCCGTTCACGTCGGTGAACACCGTGCCGTGCGGATAGGTGCTGTAGAACGACCAGACCGTGCTGCCGTCGCTGGCCCGCAAGGCATAGAAGGCGCCGCGCGCATTGTCTGTCGAGCCCTGGTACACCAGGCCGTCGTAATACACCGTATGCGCCTTGGCGATTCCGCTCGCCGGCGTGCCGTCGGTCGCGGTGGGGACCACCGCCCAGACGATCTGGCCGGTGTTCTGATCCAGGGCGACGACGCGGTTGCCCGCCGCGGTCGCGAAGACCTTGCCTTCCCCGACGCTCACGCCGCGATGCATCGACGTCGGACCGAAGCCGTTGGCTGCGACCGACGGAAGCCACTTCCATTTCACCTTGCCCGTCGCGCCGTCGAGCGCGATCACGCCGCCCGCCGGCGTATCGACGTACATGACGCCGTTGACGACGATCGGCGTCGTCTCCGTGGCCGCCGAGGAGTTGTCGGCGGCGGCGGGCGCCGGCGCGGTCGTCGGCTCGGCGGACGTGTGAACCACCCACGCCGGCCCGAGGGCGTTGATGTTCGACTTGTTGATCTGGGTGAGCGTCGAATATTGATGCGCGCCGAGGTTGCCGTTGACCACGGGCCAGTCCGGGCCGGCAGGCGTGAGCGTCGACACCTGCGCCAGGGAAAGCGTCGCCGTCGCGGTGGCTGTCACGGCGACCAACGACGAGACGAATCGAAATCTAAGCTTCATGCCCGTTTCTCCGGTTGCTACCTTGTCTCAAGGGTCTGTCGGCAGACCCGTCTTCTTGCTCAGCCGCGCACCGATCCGCCATGGCCGCGTGATCACAGTGGCCCTCGAGCGGCGCGTGCCTGAGCGTCCACGGTGCGACGACGATGCCACTGCGACAACAAATAAACCGCGACGTTCTGCTTTGCCTGCCCGAGATGGCACTGCGATGCGAGCGCGCCGCGCGCGTGGTTTCTCAGCACGCACCGCCAGGCTGCGACAGCTCTTCTTCGGTCGGCGGCTTCGCCGGTGCTGCGTCCGTCTCGGGAAGCGAAGAGCTCGTCTGCGCCGTCGCTGCCCGGCTTGCGCGCACACCCTGATCGACGATGGAGACCGTGCAAGCCGTCGCCGGACAAGCGACATCGAATTCGGCGCGGCCTTGCAGCAATCGCGTCCACGCTTGCCCGACATCACGAACGCGCAGGTGCAGCGTGACGTCGGTCGATCGCGGCAGCAGCTCGGCGTCTTGAACGACGCTGCCCGTGACGCTCGCGAGCAGCGCCACGGCTTCCTCGAGCGTGACCTGCTCGAAATCGACGAGCAGTTCGCCGTCCTGCCAGCGCACCGGCCGGGCGGGGGTCTGTGCGGAGGGAACGGGGGGCGGTGCGGCAGTGCCTGGCCGCAATACGGCGGCGGGACTGGGCGACGCGACGGCAGCGGACTCGCGAGTGCGAAACTGCCCCACCACCACAGCCGCCGCGAACAGGCTCACGCTGCCAAGCAAGCCGAGTGTCAGCAATCGCTTGCCGCGCGACGACGACGCCAACGCGGCGCGTCGGGCGGTGCTTCCCTCCAGCGTCCTGGTCGCCTGTTCTCCAGCCAGGCGGCACAACGCATGCAACTCGGGAGGC
>JASLGD010000585.1 GCA_030150305.1 Caldimonas sp.
TGGTGGAGGCGGTGGCGGGGTAGGTGGTGGCGGGGGCGGTGGTGGGGGTGGTGGCGGAGGCGGCGGCGGCGACACCGCCGCGACGACCACGATCGACCCCGAGTACACGCAGGCGGTGAGCGCGATCGAGGCGAAGCACTACGACGAGGCGATCGCGCTGCTGCAGTCGTACCTCTCGCGCGCCCGCGACACCGACGCCTACGCCGAGAACTGGATCGCCTACTCGTACCGCAAGTCGGGCCAGCTCGACCAGGCGTTCCTCCACTACGACAAGGCGCTCAAGATCGACCCGCGGCACCGCGGCGCGCACTCGTATCTCGGCGAGGCGTACCTGCTGGCCGGCAACGTGCCGAAGGCCGAGGAGCACCTGAAGGTGCTCGACCAGCTCTGCTTCCTGCCGTGCTCGGAATACACGACGCTGAAGCACGCGATCGCGTACTACAAGCAGAACGGCAAGGTCGACCCGAACTCGAAGTAGCGCCGAACGCCGATGCGCTCGCGCGTGCTCGCCGGCGGCGCAGCCGCGCTCGCGCTGATCGCGGCGCTCGCGACGGCGCTGCCGCGCGACGGCGAGCCGTGGCGCGCCGACGAGCTCGCGAGCGTCGCCGCGCTCGGCCCGTGGCCGATGCCGATCGTGCGCGACCCGAGCAACCGCGTCTCGGGAAGCGCCGACGCGGCGGCGCTCGGCGAGGCGCTCTTCCACAGCACGCGACTGTCGACGGTCGGCGGCCTGCGCTGCGCGACGTGCCACGAGCCGTGGCGCCAGTTCACCGACGGCCGCGCGCGTGCCGTCGGCGCCGCCACGGGCGCGCGCAACACGCCGAGCCTGCTCGACGTCCGGCTGCAGCACTGGTTCGGCTGGGATGGCGCCAACGACTCGCTCTGGTCGCAGAGCATCCGGCCGATGCTCGACCCGCGCGAGATGCGCTCCGACGCCGCGCACGTCGCCGGCGCGCTGCGCGACGACGGCGTCCTGAAGCGCCTCTACGTGCAGGCGTTCGGCCGCGCGCCGCCAGCCGACGACGAGACCGCGCTCGTCGACGCCGGCAAGGCGCTCGCCGCGTACGAGGAGACGCTCGCGAGCGATCGCACGCCGTTCGACGACTTCCGCGATGCGCTCGCGCGCGGCGATCTCGCCGCCGCGGCGCGCTATCCGGTCGCGGCGCAGCGCGGCCTGCGCCTGTTCGTCGGCAGCGGCGAGTGCGTCGCGTGCCACGCCGGCGCGAGCTTCAGCGACGGCGAGTTCCACCGCTCGCGCATCGCCTCGCGGCTGCCCGACGGCAGCGCCGACAGCGGCCGCGCGCTCGGCCTCGCCAAGCTGCGCGCGAGCCCGTACGCGCGCAGCGCCCGCTTCAGCGACGGCGGCGAAGGCGTCTCGCTCGAGGCGCGGGAATCGGCGCGACCCGGCGCGTTCCGCACGCCCGGCCTGCGCCAGCTCCTCGGCACCGCGCCGTACATGCACGACGGCAGCGTGGCGACGCTGTGCGACGCGATCGCGCCGCACGCCGATCGCGACGACGCGCGGCCGACGCCGTCGCTGACCGCCGCCGAGCGGCGCGACGTGGTCGCCTTCCTGCGCACGCTCGACACGCAGGCGCACGCGGTCGGCGTCGACGAAGACGCGCTCGCCTGCCGCTGAGCGCAGGCGAGCCTCGCGACCGCGCGCGCTCTGCCGCACTCACTCCTTGCGATACGAGTCGTGGCAGCTCTTGCAGCTCTTGCCGGTGTCGCCGACCGCCATCTTGATCGAGTCGAGGTTGCCCGAACGCGCGGCGGCGTCGAGCCTGGCCATGTTGTCCTGCATCTGCTGCGCGGTCGTCTTGAACTTGTCCTGCTCGCTCCAGATCTTCGGCTCGGCCTTCGTCTCGCCCTTGTCGGTGCCGGGCAAGAACGCGACGAAGGGCAGCTGCGCCATCGCGAGCGCGACGTCGGCGTTCTCGGCCGCGGCCTTGGCGTCGAACGGGATCTTGCCCTGCGCCATCGCGGCGACGCGGCCGAAGTGGTTCGCCATCACGGTCATGACGGCGCGCCGGTACTTGATCGCATCGTCCGGCTTCGCCCATTGCGCGTGCGCGGGCAGCGCGACGAGCGAGGCGGCGAGGGCAGAGGCCGCGACGAGCGCGGAACGGGCGTGACGGTGCATGCGGGCGACTCCCATCGTTTGCGCGCGCGCCGACCGGCGCACGCGGCGCGCGCGCGACTGCGGCGCGCTCCCGTCAATGCGCGCCGTCGTCGCCGGGGTTCACGTGCTTCGGGTTGAACCCGATCCCGACCCGCGGCAGCGCGTTCGCGTCTGGGACCTGCCGACGCGCGTCTTCCACTGGCTGCTCGCGCTCGCCGTCGTCGGCTCGTTCGCGACCGGCTACCTCGGCGGCAACGCGATGGCGTGGCACCTGCGCTTTGGCTACTGCTCGTTCGCGCTGCTCGTCTTTCGCGTGCTCTGGGGCTTCTGCGGCGGCCGCTGGTCGCGCTTTCGCAGCTTCGCGTACGCGCCGGCGGCAGTGCTGCGCTACCTGCGCGGCGAGAGCCGCGCCGACGAGCACCACCACGTCGGCCACAGCCCGCTCGGCGCGGCGTCGGTGTTCGCGCTGCTCGCGCTGCTCGCGGCGCAGGTCGCGAGCGGCCTCTTCGCCGACGACGAGATCGCGACCACGGGCCCGCTCAACCGCTTCGTGAGCGCCAAGCTCGCCAGCCTGCTGACGCGCTGGCACAAGGACGTCGGCCAGCCGCTTCTCGTCGCGCTCGTCGCGCTGCACGTCGGCGCGATCGCGTTCTACCTGCTGCGTCGTCGACGCGACCTCGTCGGCCCGATGCTGAGCGGCGACAAGCTGCTCGACCCCGGCGTGCTGCC
>JASLGD010000588.1 GCA_030150305.1 Caldimonas sp.
CGCGCGACGCGATCGACCTCGCTCGCAAGGGTGAGCTCGAAGTGGCGGCGGTTGGCCAGGCCGGTGAGCGGATCGCGGCTCGACAGCTCGCACAGGCCGTCGATGACCGCCTGCAGCCACGCGTCTTGCGAGCGCGCGCGATCGGGAAGCGCGTGCCCCGACTGCTGCAGCAGTTGCAGCGCGCCGTCGAGTTGGAGCCCGGCGCGGCTGCTGGACGTCGGGTCGGTCGTGGGGCGCACGGGGCACTCTAGCAGCGGCCCTTCGCCCGGCCGCGATGTCGAGGCGCAACGAAGCCCGCCAAATGCGGCGAATGCACGGCCGCTGGCGTTCCTGCGCAACGACCCGCGGCGTTTGCCTCAGTTGCCCGCAGGCAGGAAGAGCTGCTGGAGATCGCTCAGGAAATCGAAGCCGAGCGCGGTCGGCCGCACCCACTGCAGGTCTCGCTCGACCAGGCCGCGGCGCTCGGCCTCGGCGAGCGGACGCTCGATCGCCGACAGCGGCAACCCGGTGCGCTCGGCGAAGCGGGCGAGCGGAAAGCCGTCGCGCAGGCGGAGCGCGTTGAGCGTGAACTCGAAGGCGAGATCGGCGCGCGCGACCTCGGTCTCCGACGCGACCGCGGCGCCGCGCTCGGCGCCCGCCATGTACGCCGCCGGGTCGCGCAAGCGCACCTGGCGCACGATGCGGTGCGGAAAGCTGATCTTCCCGTGCGCGCCGGCGCCGATGCCGAGGTAGTCGCCGAACTCCCAGTAATTGACGTTGTGGCGCGAGCGATGGCCGGGTCGCGCGAACGCCGAGACCTCGTAGCGATCGAGCCCGCCGCCGGCGCTGGCGGCGACGATGCGATCGAGCATCGCCGCCGCGAGATCGTCGTCCGGGAGCGCCGGCGGCGCGTGCGCGAACAGCGTGTTCGGCTCGATCGTGAGGTGGTAGATCGAGACGTGCGGCGGCGCGAACGCGAGGACAGCGTCGACGTCGGCGGCGCACTCGGCGAGCGACTGCCCGGGCAGCGCGTACATCAGGTCGACGTTGAACGTCGCGAACGCTTGCTTCGCCTCGTCGATCGCGGCGCGCGCCTGCGCCGCGTCGTGAACGCGCCCGAGGGCGGCGAGCTTGGCGTCGTCGAAGCTCTGCACGCCGATCGAAAGGCGCGTGACGCCGGCATCGGCGTAGCCGTGGAAGCGCTCGCGCTCGAACGTCCCCGGGTTCGCCTCGAGCGTGATCTCGCAGCCGGGCTCGAGCGGCATGCGCGCCCGGATCGCGGCGATCAGGCGCTCGATCGCGGCAGGCGCGAACAGGCTCGGCGTGCCGCCGCCGATGAACACCGAGTGGACGCGCCGGCCCCAGACGAACGGCAGCGACTCCTCGAGGTCGCGCACGAGCGCGTCGACGTAGCGCGCCTCGGGCACCGGCTCGCGCTCGCCGCCGCGCCAGGCGTGCGAGTTGAAATCGCAATACGGGCACTTTTTCAGGCACCAGGGCACGTGGACGTAGAGCGAAAGCGGCGGCAGCGCCGGCAGCGTGAGCGCGCCCGGGCGCATGAAACGGGCGACGCGCTCGGCGACGGTGCCCGACGGGCCGAGCGCGTCGACCGCGGCGACGATCGGCAACGCCGCCATCGCTCAGGTGTGCGCCGCGGCGCTCGCGTCGAGCCGCCACTCGTCGCGCAGCAGCGCGAGCATCCGCGCGGCGGCCTGGGCGCGGTGGCTGACGCGGTTCTTCACCCCCGGCGCGAGCTCGGCGACGGTCCTGCCGAGCGCGGGCACGAAGACGAGCGGGTCGTAGCCGAAGCCGCCATCGCCGCGCGGCGCTTCGAGCACCTCGCCGTGCCAGCGGCCGACCGCGATCAGCGGCTCGGGGTCGTCGGCAGCGCGGATCGCGACGATCGTGCTGACGAAGCGAGCGCGGCGATCGGACACCTCGCGCAGGCGGTCGAGCAGGAGCGCGTTGTTGGCGGCGTCCTGGACGCGGCGGTGGCCTTCGCGGTCGGCGACGCGGCGCTTCACGGTCGCGAAGTGCGCCGACGCGACGCCCGGCGCGCCGCCGAGCGCGTCGACGCACAGGCCCGAGTCGTCGGCGATCGCCGCGGTGTTGGCGGCGCGCGCCGCATGACGCGCCTTGGCGAGCGCGTTCTCGACGAAGGTCGCATGCGGCTCGTCGGCCTCGTCGATGCCGAGCTCGCCCTGCGCGACGAGCTCGATCAGCAACGGCGAGAAGAGCGCGGCGAGCTCGGCGAGCTTGGCGCGGTTGTTCGACGCGAGGACGAGCCTCACGACGCCCTCGCGAGCGGCGCCGCGAGCGCGGCGCGCTGCGCGACGACGAGCTCGCCGATGCCCTTCGTGGCCAGCGCGAGGAGCGCGTCCATCTCGACGCGCGAGAACGTCGCGCCTTCGGCGGTGCCTTGCAGCTCGACGAAGCCGCCGGCGCCGGTCATGACGACGTTCATGTCGGTGTCGCACGCCGAGTCCTCGACGTACTCGAGGTCGAGCAGCGGCGTGCCTTGGACGATGCCGACCGAGACGGCAGCGACGAAGTCGTGGATCGGCGAGCGCTCGATCCTGCCCTGCGCGAGCAGCCACGACACCGCGTCGTGCGCGGCGACGAAGGCGCCGGTGATCGCCGCCGTGCGCGTGCCGCCGTCGGCCTGCAGCACGTCGCAGTCGAGCGCGATCGTGCGTTCGCCGAGCGTCGTCAGATCGAAGACGCAGCGCAGCGAGCGCCCGATGAGGCGCTGGATCTCCTGTGTCCGCCCGCTCTGCTTGCCGCGCGCCGCCTCGCGGTCGCCGCGCGTGTGCGTCGCGCGCGGCAGCATGCCGTACTCCGCGGTCACCCAGCCCTCGCCGCTGCCGCGCTTGTGCGGCGGCACCTTCTCGTCGACCGACGCCGTGCACAGCACCCGCGTGTCGCCGAACGACACCAGCACCGAGCCCTCGGCATGGCGCGTGAACCCGCGCACGATCGACACCGGCCTGAGCGCGTCGTGCGCGCGACCTTTTGATCTTTGGAATGTCATCGCCCGATTGTCGCCGCCGCGGTCGAATGGGCGCCAACGGCGCCCGCCCCTCCCTCCCGGAGGGAGGGGAGCGAAGCTGGGGAGGGAGCGATCCTGGCGCGCGAGCGAGCGGCGGCGCAGCGCAAGAAAGGCTCAGCCTTTCTTGTGCTGCGACGACCGCTTGATCGCCTCGTTGATTTCCTTGATCGAGCGCTCGATCTCGGCGTCGTCGAGCTCGTCCGGCGACACGTCGCTGCCGAGCACGCTCGCCTGGATCGTCGACGCGAACACCGCCTCGCCGAGCGCCGCGGTCTGGATGCCGCCGAGCTGGCTGTCGCCCTCGACGCCCTCGAACTCGACCGCGAGCACCGAGACGTTGTCGCACTTCGGGCCGCCGTTGCGCAGCGCCTGCTCGACGAGCTCGGGCACCGAGTCGGAGAGCGGCAGCGACGAGAGCTGCTCGGCGATCTCGCTGTCGCTCACGGTCCCCCAGAGGCCGTCGGAGCAGAGCAGCAAGCGGTCGCCAGCCTGCATCAGCAGCGGCCCGACGGTGTCGACGACCGGCTTGCCGGGGCTGCCGAGGCACGTGAAGAGGACGTTGCGGTTGAAGCGGTCGCCCATCGGCACGACCTGGCTCATCGTCTGCTGCAGCTCGGAGTACGAGTGGTCGCGCGTGCGCGCGATCAGCTTGTCGCCGCGCACCATGTAGAGCCGCGAGTCGCCGCAGTGCGCCCAGTACGCCGCGTTGCCCTGCAGCAGGCAGGCGACGATCGTCGTGCGCGGCGTGTCGATCAGCGCCTTTTGCGTCGCGTAGCGCAGCAGCTGGTGGTGGCCGGAGACGATCGCCTCGTGGAGGAAGCGCAGCGGATCGCCGAGCGTCGGCTTGCAGTCGCGCTGGAACATCGCGGCGAGCGTCTGCAGCGCGAGCTGCGAGGCGACCTCGCCCTCGGGGTGCCCGCCCATGCCGTCGGCGAGCGCGAACAGGCCCGCCTCGCGCGTGTAGCAGTAGCCCATGCGATCTTCGTTCTTCTCGCGGCCGCCCTTGCGGCTGACCTGGTAGACGGAGAAGCGCATGACGGGGGAGCTGACCGAGCCGGCGGCGTCAAGCCTTGGCGCTGGCGGTCAGGTTCTCGAGCTGCAGCTTCAGCCGCTCGCTGAAGCTGAGCTTGGTGTATTGCCGCTCGGTCTCGCGCGACAGCTCCTTCTGCAGGGCGAAGACGCTCTGCGGCCGTGACAGCGGATCGAGCGACATGCACCACTCGGTGACCTCGATCAGGTTGTCGCTGTAGACGTTGCGCAGCCGCGAGAGCGAGAGCGCGAGCCGATCCTTCTCGATCCGCTGCGGCGCGTCGTTCGGCGGATAGCCCTGCATGCACGCGTAGATGCAGGCGCCGATCGCGTAGATGTCGGTCCACGGCCCGAGCGTGCCGTCGCGCCGGTACATCTCGGGAGCGGCGAAGCCGGGCGTGTACATCGGGCGGATGAAGTTGCCTTCCTTGCTCAGCACCTCGCGTGCCGCGCCGAAGTCGAGCAGGACCGCCTTGTTCTCGTTGGTGATGAAGATGTTCGCCGGCTTGATGTCCAGGTGCAGCATCTTGTGCTGGTGGACGATGCGCAGGCCCCGCAATATCTCGTCGAAGAGCGACCGGATCGTCGATTCCCGAAATACTTTGTCACGTTTGAGGTCGCGCGCGGTGACGATGAAATCCTGCAGGGTATCGCCCTGCAGGTAATTCATGACCATGTAGACCGTTTCGTTCTCGCGGAAGAAATTGAGAACCGAAACGACGCTGGTGTGCGATATCTGCGCGAGCGAGCGGCCTTCCTCGAAGAAGCTCTTCAGGCCGAGCCGGTAGAGCGGCTGCTTCTCGGGCTTGACGCGAGGCGTCAGCTCGCCGGGCGAGCGCTCGGCGAGCGACGACGGCAGATATTCCTTCAGCGCGACGAGCTTGCGCTCGCCGTCCTCGCACAGGTAGACGACGCCGAAACCGCCGGCCGCCAGTTTCTTGATGACCTGGTAGCCGCCCACGACCGTGCCGGATGGCAATGGCGCGGGTTTCGGCTTCGACATAATCGACGGAAAACGAGGAGAAAAGCGCGTGGCAGTTTACAGCATGACCGGCTATGCGAATGCCTCGACAGCGGCTTTGGGTGCGCCTGCGGCAGCATTGCACGAAGCACCCGCGAAGCGCTCCGATCGCGCTCGCGCCGAGCCCGCTGCCACGGTCGAGATCCGCTCGGTCAACGGCCGCTTTCTCGACCTCGCGCTGCGCCTTCCCGACGAGCTGCGCGGCCTCGAGCCGGCGCTGCGCGCGATGCTCACGGCGCGCTTCAGGCGCGGCAAGATCGAGCTGCGCGTCGCGACCGCCGGCGTCGCCGAGAACACGGTCCCGGAGCCGACTCCCGAGCAGCTTGCGCACCTCGCGCGCGTCGACGCCGCCGTGCGCGAGCATCTGCCGCACGCCCGCGCGCTGTCGGTGTACGAGACGCTGCAGTGGTGTCGCAGCGGCAGCGCGAGCGAGCCCGAGCACGCCGTCCTCGAGGCGGCCGAGCGTTGTGTCGAGATGCTCGCCGAGGCGCGGGCGCGCGAAGGCGAGCGGCTCGCGGCGGTCCTCGCCGAGCGCGTTTCGCACCTGCACGGCCTGGCCGATGCCGCCGAGCCGCTCGTGCCGGCCGCGGTGGCGCGGCTGCAGCAGCGCTTCCTCGAGCGCTGGAACGAGGCGCTCGACAAGGCCGGCGCCGCGCAATCCGTCACGCGCGAGGCGATCGCCGAGCGGGCGCTGAGCGAAGCCGCCGCGGTCGCGGTCCGCGTCGACGTCGCCGAGGAGATCGCACGCCTGCGATCGCACCTCGACGAGATCGCGCGCCTGCTCGCCAAGGGCGGCGAGATCGGCAAGCGCCTCGAGTTCCTGATCCAGGAGCTGCTGCGCGAGGCGAACACGCTCGGCTCGAAGGCGTCGTCGATCGAGATGACGGCGATCTCGGTCGACATGAAGGTCGCGATCGAGCAGCTGCGCGAGCAGGTGCAAAACGTCGAGTGATCAGGCCCGGCGACGCCGGCGCGCGACGAAGCCGACC
>JASLGD010000629.1 GCA_030150305.1 Caldimonas sp.
GCCGCCGCTGCTGCTCAAGCTGATCTTCGATCGCATCTCGAGCACGAAGATGCCGTTCTTCGCGAAGCCGATCGCGCGCGGCATCTCCGACAAGGTGCTGAAGACCGTCGTGCTCCCCACCCTCAAGCGCCAGCTCGACTACATGGAGGAGGAGCTGACGCGCCACGACTGGTTCGCGGGCAACGACTTCACGGCGGCCGACATCCAGATGAGCTTCCCGGTCGAGGCGGCCGCGATGCGCGCGGGGCTCGACGCGACGCGGCCGAAGCTCATGGCGTTCCTGAAGCGCATCCACGAGCGGCCCGCGTTCAAGCGCGCGCTCGAGCGCGGCGGGCCGTACAGCTTCGCGAACGACTGACGCGCTACGCGCGCGCGCGGTCGAGCCGCTCGGCCGCGACGTACCAGTCGTCGACCGACGAGATCGCCTCGAGCGTGCGCACGTAGCCGTGCGCCGTGAGCAGGGCGTGCAGGCGCTCGCGCATGGGCGTGTGGTTGTGCTCGCAGGTGATCACGCCGAAGCGATGGCGGTCGAAGTCGAAGCGGCCGAGGATCTCGAACTCGCTGCCCTCGGTGTCGATCGAGAGGTAGTCGATGTCGCGCGGCGCGCCGTGGTCGCGCAGCAGGTCGGCGAGCGAGACCGTCTCGACGGCGTAGCTCGTGCCGGTGAGCCGCTTGCCTTCGTGGAGGTCGGCGGCGCGATAGCGGTCCACGGTCGAGTAGTACGCCTCGGGCGTCTCGGCGAACGCGAGCGTCTCGCCGCTCGCGCTCCACACGCAGCGCGTGTCGATGCGGGCGAGCGGGCGGTTCTCTTTCAGCGATCGATGCCACGCGCGAGCGGGCTCCGCGAGGATGCCGATCCAGCCGAAGCGGCGCTCGAGCAGGTGCGTGTTGCTGCCGTCGACGCCGTCGGTCGCGCCGAACTCGACGAAGAAGCCGTCGCGCTTCAGGCCGAGCTGGGCGAGCACGAACAGGTCCTGCCGCAGCTGGGCCTTCGAATCGGGCAGGGCCGCGAGCAGCTCGCGCGCGTGGCCGCCCGGCATCGAGGCGATGCGCCACAGGTCGACGTCCTCGACGTGAGTGCGTTCGAGCCACTCGAGATAGCTGCGCTTCACGATGCGCAGGTCGCGGCGGGCCAGCCACGACTGGATGGCGCGCTTGAGCCTCGACGGCACCTTGCCTTTCGACCGCATCGCCGTGCCGTCCTCGCCTCGATTTAGCATCGACGGTCCCTCACTCATCGCCGCTCGCATGATCACCCGTCCCTTTCACCCGCACGCGCCCGCGGCCTTGCTCGCGGCGTTCATCGCCTTCGGCGCATGCCCCGTCGCCGCGCCCGCCGCCTCCGTTCCGCCCGTCGCCGCCGAGCACGGCATGGTCGTGAGCGCCCAGCACCTTGCCACCGAGGTCGGCGTCGACGTGCTGAAGAAGGGCGGCAACGCGATCGACGCCGCCGTCGCGGTCGGCTACACGCTCGCGGTCGTCTATCCCGCCGCGGGCAACCTCGGCGGCGGCGGGTTCATGACGATCCAGCTCGCCGACGGCCGTCGCACCTTCCTCGACTTCCGCGAGAAGGCGCCGCTCGCGGCCACGGCCAACATGTACCTCGACGCGGCCGGCAACGTGATCAAGGGTTCGACGACCACGGGCCACCTCGCCGTGGGCGTGCCGGGCACCGTGTCGGGCCTCGAGGCCGCGCTCGCGAAGTACGGCACGATGCGCCGCGCCGAGCTCATCGGCCCGGCGATCCGCTTCGCGGAGCAGGGCTTCGTGCTCGACCAGGGCGACGCCGACATGTTCGCCACCGCCACCAATGAGTTCAAGGTCGATCCGGCGACGCGCGCGATCTTCCTCAAGCCCGACGGTTCGCCGTTCGGCCCCGGCGATCGCCTGATCCAGCGCGACCTCGGCCAGACGCTGCGGCAGATCCGCGACGCGGGTGCGGGTGGCTTCTACAACGGGCCGGTCGCCGACGCGATCGTCTCCTCGAGCAAGGCGGGCGGCGGGATCATCACGCAGAAGGACCTCGACGCGTACCGCACCCGCGAGCTCGCACCCATCGAGTGCGACTACCGCGGCTACCACGTGGTGTCGGCACCGCCGCCGAGCTCGGGCGGCGTGGTGGTGTGCGAGATCCTCAACGTTCTCGTGGGCTATCCGCTCAAGGACTGGGGCTTCCGCTCCGCGCAGGCGATGCACGTGCAGATCGAGGCGATGCGCCACGCCTACCTCGACCGCAACACCTACCTCGGCGATCCCGACTTCGTGAAGAACCCGCTCGACCGCCTGCTCGACAAGGCGTACGCGGAGAAGATCCGTGCGGTCATCGACCCGGCGAAGGCCACGATCTCCAAGGACCTGAAGCCCGGCGTGCCGCCGCACGAGGGCAGCAACACCACGCACTACTCGATCGTCGACGGCAAGGGCAACGCGGTCTCGGTCACGTACACGCTCAACGACTGGTTCGGCGCGAAAGTCACCGCCGACAAGACCGGGGTGCTGCTCAACGACGAGATGGACGACTTCACCGCGAAGGTGGGCGTGCCCAACATCTACGGGCTTGTGCAGGGCGAGGCGAATTCGGTGGCGCCGGGCAAGACGCCGCTTTCGTCGATGAGCCCGACCATCGTCACGAAGGACGGCCAGCCGGTGATGGTGGTCGGCACGCCAGGCGGCAGCCGCATCATCACGGTCGTGGTGGAG
>JASLGD010000202.1 GCA_030150305.1 Caldimonas sp.
GGCGACGTCGCCGCGCCGGTGTTCAGCGAGGTCGTGCAGCAGACGCTGCGCATGATGGGCGTGCAGCCCGACCTCGACGTCAAGCCGCAGATCGTCTCGCACGACATCCCGGCCGAGGAGGAGAGCTTCTAGTGGCGGACACGGCCGCACCCGGCATGGCGAGGCTCGCGTCGCGCGAGGCGGCGCATGCGTGGCTCACGCTGCGCGGTGCGCGTGCGCTCGTCAGCGACAGCCGTGGCATCACGCCCGGCGATGCCTTCATCGCCTGGCCCGGCCGCGCCTCCGACGGTCGTCGCTACGTCGGCGCCGCGCTCGCCGCCGGCGCGAGCGCATGCCTCGTCGAGGCCGACGGCGTCGAAGGCTTCGACCTCGAGCGCGAGCCGCGCGTCGCCGCGCTGCGCAACCTCAAGGCTGCGGCCGGCGACATCGCGAGCCGCTTCCTCGGCGTGCCGAGCGAACGCCTCGACGTCGTCGCCGTCACCGGCACCAACGGCAAGACGTCGACCGCGTGGTGGATCGCGCAGGCGCTCGGCAGCGTCGGCAAGCGCTGCGGCGTGATCGGAACGCTCGGTGTCGGCGAACCGCCGCGCGGCCGCGCGGCCGAGGGCAAAGCGCCGCACGGCGCCGGCGAGATGCGCCCGATCGGCCTCACGACCCCGGATCCGGTCGTGCTGCAGAACGCGCTGCACGAATTCGTCGAGCGCGGCTTCTCGGCGTGCGCGATCGAAGCGTCCTCGATCGGAATCGTCGAGCACCGTCTCGCCGGCACGCACGTCGCGGTGGCGGTCTTCACCAACTTCAGCCAGGACCATCTTGACTACCACGGCGACATGCGCAAGTACTGGGAGGCGAAGGCGCAGCTGTTCGCCTGGCCCGGGCTGCATGCCGCCGTCGTCAACCTCGACGACGCGCAGGGCGTCGAACTCGCGGCGACGCTCGCCGGGCAGGCGCTCGAGTGCTGGACCGTCTCGACGCGCGGCGACGACGCGCGCTTGCGCGCGAGCGATCTGCGCCACGACCGCGACGGCCTCGCCTTCGACGTCGTCGAAGGCGACCAGCGGGTCGCGCTCGCGACGCCGCTGATCGGCGACTACAACGTCTCCAACCTGCTGGCGACGCTCGGCGTGCTGCGTGCCCTCGGCATCGACCTCGCGGCCGCGGCCGCGGCCTGCGCCGCGCTGACGCCGGTGCCGGGGCGGATGCAGCGCGTCGCCGCCGAGAACGCGGGCGAGTGTCCCGAGGTCGTCGTCGACTACGCGCACACGCCCGATGCGCTCGAGAAGGCGCTCGCCGCGCTGGCACCGCTCGCGCGCGCACGCGGCGGCAAGCTCTGGTGCGTGTTCGGCTGCGGCGGCAACCGCGACGCCGCCAAGCGCCCGCTGATGGGTGCGATCGCGTGCCGCCTCGCGAACCGCATCGTGCTGACGAGCGACAACCCGCGCAACGAATCGCCGGACCTCATCCTCGCGCAGATCCTCGCCGGCGCGATCGGCCACGACGAAGTCGACGTGATCGAGAACCGCGCCGACGCGATCCGCCACGCCGTCGGCGGCGCCGCGGCCGCGGACGTCGTGCTGCTCGCGGGCAAGGGCCACGAGGACTACCAGGAGATCGCCGGCGCGCGCTTGCCGTTCTCGGACGCGCACCATGCCGCCAGCGCGCTGGCTGCGCGCAGCGGCGGCGGTCCGGCTGCGCTGCCGGCGAAGGCGGCGATGGCGACGGCGACGATGGCGACGCTCGGCGACGCTGCGCGCCTCGTTCCCGGGGCGCAGCTCGTCGGCAGCGCGACGACGACGTTCGCACGCGTCCACAGCGACACCCGCACGATCGCCCCGGGCGACCTCTTCGTGGCGCTGCGCGGCGAGCGTTTCGACGCGCACGCGTTCCTCGGCGACGCCAAGGCGCGCGGCGCGGTCGCGGCGCTCGCCGAGCGCGGCCTCGACGAAGCCGCGCTGCCGGGCCTCCTCGTTGCAGACAGCCGGCGCGCGCTCGGCGACTTCGCCGCCGCGTGGCGGCGCCGCTTCGCGATGCCGCTCGTCGCCGTCGCCGGCAGCAACGGCAAGACGACGGTGACGCAGATGATCGCGGCGATCTTTCGCGCCTGGGTCGGCGATGCGGCGTTTTCGACCCAGGGCAACTTCAACAACGACATCGGCCTGCCGCTGACGCTGCTGGGCCTCAGGCCCGGCTGCCGCGCCGCGGTCGTCGAGCTCGGCATGAACCACGTCGGCGAGATCGCGCGCCTCGCCGAGATCGCGGCGCCGACCGTCGCCGTCGTCAACAACGCGCAGCGCGAGCACCTCGAGTTCATGGCCAGCGTCGACGCGGTCGCGCGCGAGAACGGCGGCGCGATCGCCGCGCTCGCCGCCGACGGCGTCGCGGTCTTCCCGGCCGACGACGCGCACGCCGCGACCTGGCGCGCGATCGCCGGCGAGCGCCGCGCCGTGACGTTCGCGCTCGCAGGCGGCGCGGCCGCCGACGTCACCGGCAGCGCGAGCTGGCACGGCGACCATTCGCTCGTGCAGATGCAGACGCCCGCGGCAGCGGTGGTGTTCACGCTGCGCGTCGCCGGCACGCACAACGTCCGCAACGCGCTCGCCGCCAGCGCTGCCGCGCTCGCCGCCGGCTGCCCGCTCGACGCGATCGTGCGCGGGCTCGAGGGCTTTCGCGCCGTGCGCGGCCGCTCGCAGAGCAGGCGCCTCGTGCGCGGCGGGGTCGAGTCGACGCTGATCGACGACACCTACAACGCGAATCCGGACTCGGTGCGCGCCGCGATCGACGTTCTCGCCGCGCTGCCGGCGCCGCGCTGGCTCGTCCTCGGCGACATGGGCGAGGTGGGCGATCAGGGGCCGGAGTTTCACCGCGAGGTCGGCGCCTACGCGCACCAGCGCGGCATCGAGTCGCTCTGGGCGGCGGGCGCGGCGAGCGGCAGCACGGTCGCCGAGTTCGCCGGCGCGCGTGCGTTCGCGACCGTCGAGGAGCTGATCGCAGCGCTCGACGGCGCACCGAAGGCGGCGTCGGTGCTCGTCAAGGGCTCGCGCTTCATGCGCATGGAGCGCGTCGTGCGCGCGCTCACCGGCGAAGCGGGCGACGCGCATGCGTGAGCGAGCGATCGAGCGGAGGCGCGATGCTCCTTAGCCTGTCGCTCTGGCTGCGCTCGCTGTCGCCCGAATTCGGCTTCATGCGCGTCTTCGAGTACATCACCTTCCGCGCCATGATGGCGGCGATGACGGCGCTCGTCATCGGCCTCGTCTTCGGGCCGTGGGTGATCCGGCGGTTGACGGCGCTGAAGATCGGCCAGCCGATCCGCTCCTACGGCATCGAGGCGCACCACGTCAAGAGCGGGACGCCGACGATGGGCGGCGTGCTGATCCTGCTCGGCATCGGCGTCTCGACGCTGCTCTGGTTCGACTGGGCGAACCGGTTCGTCTGGATCGTCATGGTCGTCACGATCGGCTTCGGCGCGATCGGCTGGGTCGACGACTGGCGCAAGGTCGTGCAGAAGAACCCCGAGGGGATGCGCTCGGGCGAGAAGTACTTCTGGCAGTCGCTGATCGGGATCGTCGCCGCGATCTATCTCGCGTTCTCGGTCAGCGAGACGTCGAACCTGCGTGTCCTCGAGCTCTTCCTGCGCTGGGTGCAGAGCGGCTTCTCGAACGACTTGCCGCCGAAGGCCGACCTGATCGTTCCGTTCTTCAAGTCGGTGAGCTATCCGCTCGGCGTCTTCGGCTTCATCGCGCTGACGTACTTCGTCATCGTCGGTGCGAGCAACGCCGTCAATCTCACCGACGGCCTCGACGGCCTCGCGATCATGCCGGTCGTCATGGTCGGCTCGGCGCTCGGCGTCTTCGCGTACGTGATCGGCCGCGCCGACATGTCGCGCTACCTGCTCTTGCCGTACATCCCGGGCGCCGGCGAGCTGCTCATCTTCTGCGCCGCGATGGCCGGCGCCGGCCTCGCGTTCCTCTGGTTCAACACCCATCCGGCGCAGGTCTTCATGGGCGACGTCGGCGCGCTCGCGCTCGGCGGCGCGCTCGGCACGATCGCGGTCATCACGCGCCAGGAGATCGTGCTCGGGATCATGGGCGGAATCTTCGTCGCCGAGGCGCTCTCGGTGATGGCGCAGGTCGCGTGGTTCAAGTACACGAAGAAGAAGTACGGCGCGGGGCGGCGCATCCTGCTGATGGCGCCCCTGCATCACCACTTCGAGAAGACAGGCTGGAAGGAGACGCAGGTCGTCGTCCGCTTCTGGATCATCACGATGCTGCTCTGCCTGGTCGGGCTCGCAAGCCTGAAGCTGCGATGAGCCAAGGCACCACGCTCGTCCTCGGCCTCGGCGAATCGGGGCTTGCGATGGCGCGCTGGGCCGCGCGAGGCGGCGCCGCCGTCCGTGTCTGGGACTCGCGCGCAGAGCCGCCGCGCGCCGCCGAGTTGCGCCAGCACGTGCCGAACGCCGAAATCGTCCATGGCGCGCTCGGCGACGCCGCGCTGGCCGGCGTCGCGCGCGTCCTGAAGAGCCCGGGCCTCGTGCCCAGCGATGCGCAGATCGCGCCGCTGCTCGCGGCTGCACGCGCCGCGTCGATTCCCGTGCAGGGCGAGCTCGACCTGTTCTCCGCCGCGCTCGCCGAGCTGCGCCGCGACCACGACTACGCGCCGAAGGTGATCGCCGTCACCGGCACCAACGGCAAGACGACGACGACGGCGCTCACGGCGCTCCTCGTCGAGCGCAGCGGCAGGCGCGTCGCCGCGGCCGGCAACATCGGCCCGACGATGCTGCAGACGCTCGCCGACGCGATCGACGGCGGCGACGCCGCGACGCTGCGCGATCGGCTGCCCGAGGTCTGGGTGCTCGAGCTGTCGAGCTTCCAGCTCGACGCGAGCGCGATGGCCGCGTTCGAGCCCGACGTCGGCGCGCTCCTCAACGTGACCGAGGACCACCTCGACTGGCACGGCAGCTTCGCCGCGTACGGCGCTGCCAAGGCGCGCGTGTTCGGCGAGCACGCGCTCGTCGTCGTCAACCGCGACGACGCGGTCGCGATGGCGCTCGTTCCGCCGCCGAAGACGCTGCCGCCGACGCGTAAGGGCCGGCCGCCGCGCGTCGTCGAGCGCCGCGTCGTCACGTTCGGTGCCGGAGTGCCGACGCGGCCCGGCGATTGGGGCCTCGCGGTCGAGAACGACATGGCGTGGCTCGCGCGCGCGCTCGACGACGACGAGGGCGGCGGACGCGACGGCGTCGTCGTTCGCCACCTCATGCCCGCCGACGCGCTGCGCATCCGCGGCCGTCACAACGCGATGAACGCGC
>JASLGD010000146.1 GCA_030150305.1 Caldimonas sp.
CTCGCGCAGATCATCAAGCACGACGGCGACAGCTGCATCAGCGAAGAGGTCATCGCCAAGGTCGACACCGAGGGCAAGGAAACCGACTTCGGCGAGATGCAGATCATGAGCGTCCCCGACGCCGAGCCGGCGCCGGGCGCCAAGCCTGGCGTGCCCCCCGACGTCGCCGCGCTGGCCGCGACGAAGAGCGAAGTCGCGATGCCGGCGGCGGCCAAGCTGATGGCCGAGCACGACATTGCGGTCGGGTCGGTGCCGGGCACCGGCAAGGGCGGTCGCGTCACGAAGGGCGACGTGCTCGGCGTGCTCGGCGGCGGCTCGGCCGCGACTGCCGCTGTCGCCCCGGCCGCAGCGCCTTCCACGCGCGCGCCTGCGCCTGCACCAGCCGCCGCGCGCGCGCCGGCACCGGCTGCGCCGGCGCCGAAGCCGCTGCCCGCGGTCGCCGCGCCGGTCGCGGTGAACCTCGGCGACCGTCCCGAGCAGCGCGTGCCGATGAGCCGGCTGCGCGCGCGCATCGCGGAGCGCTTGCTCCAGTCGCAGGCGAACAACGCGATCCTGACGACGTTCAACGAAGTGAACATGGCGCCCGTGATCGACATGCGCAAGCGCTTCCAGGAGAAGTTCGAGAAGGAGCACGGCGTCAAGATCGGCTTCATGAGCTTCTTCGTGAAGGCCGCTGTCGCGGCGCTGAAGCGCTATCCGGTCATCAACGCGTCGGTCGACGGCAACGACATCGTCTACCACGGTTACTTCGACATCGGCATCGCGGTCGGCTCGCCGCGCGGTCTCGTCGTGCCGATCCTGCGCAATGCCGACCAGATGAGCTTCGCCGACATCGAGAAGAAGATCGCCGAGTTCGGGCAGAAGGCCAAGGACGGCAAGCTCGCGCTCGAGGAGCTGACCGGCGGCACGTTCTCGATCTCGAACGGCGGCGTCTTCGGCTCGATGCTGTCGACGCCGATCATCAACCCGCCGCAGTCGGCGATCCTCGGCGTCCACGCGACGAAGGACCGCGCCGTCGTCGAGAACGGGCAGATCGTCGTGCGACCGATGAACTACCTCGCGCTCTCGTACGACCACCGCATCATCGACGGCCGCGAGGCGGTGCTCGGGCTGGTCGCGATGAAGGAAGCGCTCGAAGACCCCGCCCGGCTGCTGTTCGACATCTAGCATGGCGACTTCGTTCGACGTCGTCGTCGTCGGCGCCGGTCCGGCCGGCTACATCGCAGCGATCCGCGCCGCGCAGCTCGGCTTTGCCACCGCGTGCGTCGACGAGTGGAAGAACGAGAAGGGCGGTCCGGCGCCGGGCGGCACCTGCACCAACATCGGCTGCATCCCGTCGAAGGCGCTGCTGCAGTCGTCCGAGAACTACGAGCACGCCGGCCACGCGTTCGCCGAGCACGGCATCGGCGTCGGCAACCTGACGCTCGACGTCGCGAAGATGCTCGCGCGCAAGCAGTCGGTCGTGAAGCAGAACAACGACGGCATCCTCTACCTGTTCAAGAAGAACAAGGTCGCGTTCTTCCACGGCCGCGGCTCGTTCGCCGGTCGCGGCGAAGACGGCGCCTGGCAGATCGCGGTCGCCGGCGCGAAGCCGGAGACGCTCGCCGCGAAGCACGTGATCGTCGCTACCGGCTCGAACGCGCGCGCGCTGCCGGGAGCGCCGTTCGACGAGCAGACGATCCTCTCGAACGACGGTGCGCTCGCGATCGCCGCAGTGCCGAAGACGCTCGGCATCATCGGCGCCGGCGTCATCGGTGTCGAGATGGGATCGGTGTGGCGCCGACTCGGCGCCGACGTCACGATCCTCGAAGCGCTGCCCGACTTCCTCGGCGCGGCCGACGCGCAGGTCGCGGCCGAGGCGAAGAAGGCGTTCACGAGGCAAGGGCTGAAGATCGTCCTCGGCGTCAAGATCGAGAAGGTCGAGTCCGGTGCCGGCGGCGTTCGCGTCGGGTACGCCGATTCGGCAGGCAAGGCGCAGACGCTCGCGTGCGAGAAGCTCATCGTCTCGATCGGCCGCGTGCCCAACACCGACGGGTTGAATGCGCAGGCGGTCGGCCTCGCGCTCGACGAGCGCGGCTTCGTCCGCGTCGACGACGACTGCCACACCAACCTCGACAACGTCTGGGCCGTCGGCGACGTCGTCCGCGGCCCGATGCTCGCGCACAAGGGCGAGGAGGAGGGCGTCGCGGTCGCCGAGCGCATCGCCGGCCAGAAGCCGCACGTCGACTTCAACACCGTCCCGTGGGTCATCTACACGAGCCCCGAGATCGCGTGGGTCGGCCAGACCGAGCAGCAGCTCAAGGCCGCCGGCCGCGACGTGCGCACGGGGTCGTTCCCGTTCATGGCCAACGGCCGCGCGCGCGCGCTCGGCGACACGACCGGCTTCGTCAAGGTGATCGCGGACGCGAAGACCGACGAGATCCTCGGCGTCCACGCGATCGGTCCGATGGTCTCGGAGCTCATCGCCGAGGCCGTCGTCGCGATGGAGTTCAAGGCGTCGGCCGAGGACATCGCGCGGATCTGCCATGCCCACCCGAGCCTGTCGGAGGCGACGAAGGAAGCGGCGCTCGCGGTCGACAAGCGGGCGCTGAATTTCTAGCGGCCGCCACGCCACGTCGACGGTGGGGGTCCGCCAGCTCTACGAGCAGACGCTCGCCGAACGCGGCTACCGCAGCGACCCCGCGCAGCTGCGCGCGCTCGACGCGCTCGAGCGCTGCGAGCGCGAGTGGGAGGACTACAAGGCGCGCCGCTCGAACGCGCTCACCAAGCTGATCGCGCGCCCGCCGATCCCGCGCGGCGTCTATCTCTGGGGCGGAGTCGGCCGCGGCAAGAGCTTCCTGATGGACTGCTTCTTCACCGCGCTGCCGCTGCAACGCAAGACGCGACTGCACTTCCACGAGTTCATGCGCGAGGTGCATCGGCAGTTGCATGAGCTCAAGGGGATGCCGGATCCACTGGACGTGCTGGCCAAGCGCATGTCGCGCAAGCACCG
>JASLGD010000163.1 GCA_030150305.1 Caldimonas sp.
GCTCCACTGGTGCAGCGCCATGCCGACGGCTGCCGTCGCGGTGCCGAGGAGCGCGATGAAGTCTCCGGTGACGACGGCGCGCAGTTGCGAGTCGGAGCTCGTGAACAGGTGCTCGAGGACGCCGGCGTCGCGCGCCGCCGCGCGTTCGCGCACGAAGCGCAGCGCGAGCCGGAACGACCACGCCTGGAACGCGAACGCGCCGGCGAGCACGAGATAGCCGACGCCGTAATCGGTGATGCCGTCGTCGGCGACGGTCAGCTGGTGCAGGCCGCGCCAGACCGCGACGCCCGAGCCGACGACGAAGATGCCGATCGACGCAAACAGCGACCAGACGTACGACTCGCGCCCGTAGCCGAGCGGGTGGAGAGCGTCGGGCGGCCGGCGTGCGAGCAGGTAGGCGCCGACGAGGAAGATCTCGGCGCCGAGCGAGACCCAGCTGTGCACGGTCTCGGCGAGCATCGCCGCCGAGCCGGTCAGCACCGCCGCGACCGTCTTCGCCATCGCGAACCCGCCCGCGCCGAGGAACCCGAGCACGACCGCGCGGACGCCGCCCGGCGTCTCGATGTTCGTCGCCAGCCGGCGGTGCCAGCGGTTGAACGCCCTCATGTGCGCAGCATCGTCAAGGTTCGATCGCGGCGCGGCGTGACGCCGCTCGCCGGCACTGTCGACGCGAAGACTAGCCGACGGCCGGAGCGGTCGGCTCCGGACGGCTCGAAACGCGAGCGGCGCGGGAATGCCGCTTGCTGTCGACCTGGCGGAGGTCGCCATGAGCAAGCTCGACACCAAGCAACGCGACGCGATCGGCTCGCGCCAGTTCGCATTTCCGAAGCAGCGCAAGGAGCCGCTCGAGAACGCGGCGCACGTGCGCAACGCGATCGCGCGCTTCAATCAGGTCGAAGGCGTCACCGACGCCGAGCGCGACGCCGCGTGGAAGCACATCGTCGCCGCGGCGAAGAAGTTCGGCGTCGAGGTCCACGAGAAGAGCTGGCGCGAGATCGGCCGCAAGTCGTAGCCGCGCGTGCGGATCGGCACCGCGGGCTGGTCGATCCCCCGCGCGACCGCGGCGGCGTTCCCGGGCGACGGGCCGCACCTGCGCCGCTACGCGCGCGTCTTCGCGTGCGCCGAGATCGACTCGTCGTTCCACCGCAGCCATCGTCCTGCCGTCTACGCGCGCTGGGCCGCCGAGACGCCGTCCGACTTTCGCTTCGCCGCCAAGCTGCCGCGCGCGATCACGCACGAGGGTCGGCTGCTCGGCGCGCGCGCGGCGCTCGAACGCTTCCTCGACGACGCCGGCGCGCTCGGCGACCGCCTCGCGGTCCTGCTCGTGCAGCTGCCGCCGTCGCTCGCGTTCGAGGCGCGTCGCGCGCGCGCGTTCTTCGCGCTCGCGCGCCGCTCGTTCGCGGGCGGGATCGTCTGCGAGCCGCGGCATCCGCGCTGGTTCACGGCGGCGAGCGACGCCGTCCTCGCGGCGGCGCGCGTCGGCCGGGTCGCGACCGATCCGGTGCGTGCGCCGGAGGCGGCGCGGCCCGGCGGCTGGCTCGGCGCGCACGGCGATGGCAACGGCGCCGTCGTCTACCACCGCTGGCACGGCGTCCCGACGACGTATCGCTCGCGCTACGACGCCGACTGGATCGCGGCGCACGCGGCCGAGCTCGCCGCGTGGCCGACGCACGCCGACGTCTGGTGCATCTTCGACAACACCGCGAGCGGCGCCGCCGCGGTCAACGCGCTCGAGCTTCGCGACGCGCTCGGCGCGCGCATGAGCGCCTGACGCGGCACGGCCGTTGCCGCGACCGTGCATCGACCTGGAGCCACCATGCCCGCTCGACGAGCCGCCGCCTCCGCCCCGACCAGCGCGGCTACGGACTGTCGTCGAAGCCGAAGGGAGTGCGCGCGTATGCGCTCGACGTTCTCGCCGACGACGGCGTCGCCCTCGCGAGCGCGCTCGGACACCGGCGCTTCACGCTCGTCGGCCACGACTGGGGCGGCATCGTCGCGTGGCACGTCGCCTCGCGCTCGCCCGAGCACGTGCAGGGCCTCGCGATCCTCAACGCGCCGCATCTCGGCGTCGTCGCGGCGCATGCCTTGCAGCACCCGATGCAGCTGGTGCGAAGCGCGTACGTCGGCTTCTTCCAGGTTCGTTCGTGCCCGAGCTCGTCCTCGCGGCCGACGACCGTCGCCTGCTCGTGCTCGCGCTCCAGGGCTCGAGCCGCCCCGGCACCTTCAGGCCCGAAGACATCGCCAGCTACCGCGACGCCTGGCGCCAGGAGGGCGCGCTGACGGCGATGCTGAACTGGTACCGCGCGATCCCGTTCGCCGGCAGCGCGCGCAGCGACCGCCCGATCGACGTGCCCGTGCTGATCCTCTGGGGCGACGCCGACACCGCGCTGCAGGCGTCGCTCGCCGAGGCGAGCGCCGCGACGTGCTCGCAGGCCGTCGTGACCCACTTTGCCGACGCGACCCATTGGCTGCACCACGAGGAGGTCGCGGAGGTGAATCGCCTCCTGCTGGAATTCGTCGTGCGCGTCCATCGATGAGCCGGCGTTCCGCCGGCTCCGCGCGCGCCGAACGACGAAGACGTCGTCCGGAAGCTTGCGCAGCGCCGCCGAGCGGGAATTTCCCGGGATCATCGAGAGTCGACATCGGTGTGCCGGATGCAGGCATGCTCTCGCCCGATGACCGCAAGCGCTTCCGCCATCGCCCGGCC
>JASLGD010000192.1 GCA_030150305.1 Caldimonas sp.
TGTCCAGAAGTGCCGGTACGCCGCCATCACGAGCCACTGGCGCGGCAGCTCGAGGTGTCCGTCTGTGTCGACGATCGCGTCGGAGAGAAAGCCGATCGAGTAGCGGCCGATGGCGTTGCCGGCGTACGCCGAGACGCGCGCATCGTCCTTGCCGTAGGTCGGGATCACGCCGTTCACGCCGAACGCGGTGCCGATCTTTTGCTGCCGGCTGGCCGGTGCGCTCGTCGAGTCGATGCGCAGCTGGCGACCGATGCCGGCGATCGAGTAGTCGCCCAGACGGGTGTTGAACTTGACGTTGCCGGCGAGATCGGGCAGCCGGTCATCGTCGGCACGAAAGCTGGTGCCGTTGGCCAGGGAGGCGACCGTCTCGGGATTCTCGAGCGCCAGCGACCATTGACCGCCGCTGAAGCTCTGGGTCCAGCGCACCTGGGCCTGCCGCGCGAAGATCACGCCCACCGGACCGCCGAAATCGACAGTTTCAGGATAGATGGCCGGATCCGAAAACGTGGTCCAAGTCTGGCCGGCGAGCAATCCGCCGAGGCTGCCGTACGCGTGCCGCACGCGCAGTCCATTCGAGTTGCTGACGCTCTCTGTGCCGGCAGCACCATAGAAGTCGCCTTCGACGTACGTCGACAAGGGCCCCCAGGAGGTTGGCGTGCTCGTCCCTGCAAACAGCCTGGACTGCCGAGCGCCAAACTTCACCTGGTTGCGCTCACCGGTCTTTGCGTTCGGCCCGACCGGGATATTGGGCGCTTCCAATTCGAGATCTGCGGTGCTGCCGACGCCGGCACTCGGGTTCGAAAAGACCGCGTCGAGCTTGGCGTAACCGCCAAACGTCACCGACGTGTTGGAACCTGGCAGCTTGAACGAGCCCTGGGTGGCACCCGCGGTGACGGCACTCGCCGCCGCAGCGGGGGGCGGCGCCGCCGCAGCGATGCTTTGCTTCTTTTCCATGTCGGCGATCTTTCGGGTCAGCACGTCGACCTGAGCCTTGAGGTCCTCTATCGAATCGGCTCGTGCCTGATTGGCGGCGCCGCACAACGCCACAAGGGCGAGGGACGATGCCCCGAGCTTCGTGATCTGTTGATTCATGGTGGTCCTTCCAACTGGGTGACTGGTCTGGTGATCGCGCGCTCTGCGCCGCGTCGCGGGGAGCTCGTGCTTCCCGAATGCCAAACCAGAGATCGTCGGAAGACATTCCAGGTCCTGTCTCGAAGCCTTCGATAGGAAATAACTGTGGCGAGTCTTGGAATGGAAGGCGCGCCGCGCCGGTACGCGTGCGCACGACGGCGCAGTCACGATCCATCGCGATCGGCAATGGAGCGAGACGAGAGCCTCGATCAGGGCGGACTCCTGCTCGAGGAGAACCCTGAGGTGTTACGTCTTCGCGCATCGACCGTGCGCGCGACACCGAGCGCGCGCCGTGACTGCGCGGTCGTCGGGGTACAGCTCGTCGAGCGTCAAGCCTGGCCTGCGGCCCGGGCGAGGCTTCCGGTGCGCACCGCTTCAGCGAATTCGGCCTTGACCTTCTCCCGTGTCTTCTCCGATTGGATCGCCTCAGCGAATTCGGCCTTGACCGGCTCGCGCAACTTCCCGGACTGAGCCCGGGAGGTCGTTGCCATGGCCGCGAGCAACAGCAGCAGCAACACGGCGGCATGAGTGGAGTTCATGTCGATCCTTTGACGACGGAGTTGCAATGAGACGAGGCGTTCGCCGTTGCGCCAGGCCACTGGGCTTAGGGTGTGAAATCGCCGCAGGCATCCGGAAATTCCGACGCACATCGAAGCCAGCGTCGGGGTCGTTGCTTTCAGACGGTTCGCCGAAAAGAAGCCTGCAACTTTGGGTTGCACCCCCATCGCGGCCAATAAGACGCGTCAAAAGACGAGCGATGGCACTCCGTCTCCCGTGTCAGCACCGGACGACCGCGCGTCGGAGGTCTGCACGACCGCTTGGCACTCATGGCGGCGGGCTCAACACTCATCAACTCGCCGAGCGCTGCGGCGTAACAGCGGATCCGATCTCAACTCGCTGGCACGCGTCGACCGCGAACTGATCTGCGTCAGAGTGCACGGCGAAGTGCGGCTACCGCTCCTGCGGTTCGATCCCCGTCGACATGCCCCCGCTGCCTAGCGTCGCCAGATAAAGGCCGAGTTGCGGTCTTCGACGACTGGGAACTGTGCTGCTGGCTGCCGGCACCGAACAGCTCGCTCGATGAGCGGGCGCCGCTCGATGCGCTCAAGCGAGATCTCGCCGCTGTTATCCACGCGGCTCCACTGGACCGCTTCGTCGCCTGCGGGTGAGGCCGCCTTGACTTCGGCGCGGGCCCCTATTCCCGAGCCCGACCAGAAGCACTGGCACTCACGTGGCATTCGGAATTTCCAGAGGGCTGCAGCGGTTTGACATGCGAGGCCAACAGGCCCGACGCCGGCGGCACACACGTCGTGCCGTCTCACTGCAACTCCATCCCGAGGAATCGAAATGAACTTCGCTCGCAGTACCCAGAGGTCCAACGTGACACTTAGACAAGTCGCAGCCCTCACTTTCTTGGCACTTGCCGCCGCCACCGCGCTGGCGCAGGACGCGTCGCCGACGCGCGCCGAGGTCAGACAGGAAGTGCTCGCGGCGCGCGCCGCGCACACGCTCGTTCCCGCTGGCGAAGGCATCACGCCTGGCTATCCGACTGCGAGCGATCGCACTTCGAACGTGACGCGCGCGCAGGTCAAGTCCGCGGTGGTGCAGGCGCGCGCCGCGGGTCAACTGCAGCCGGCGGGCGAGGGCTCGCCCGACGACCGCGTCTACGCGCAGGCCGTGGCGGCGCCGTCCACGCTCGCACGCTCCGAGGTGAAGGCGCAGGTGCTCGAGGCGCGGGCGAACGGCGAACTTGTCCCGGCCGGCGAAGGTGAATTGCCCGCGGGCGCGAGTGGCGCTACGCGCACGGCCCGGGGCCCCTCGGTCGCCGGCAACAGCCTTGCCGCCTTCCGCGGCGCCCGCTGATCAGCGCACTGCATCGGCAGACATGGGTGCATCTCGCCGTCAGGAGCGCGCGTCAGATCCGGACATCACCCTGCCGTTTTGAGCCCCTTGGTCTCAAGTGTTC
>JASLGD010000226.1 GCA_030150305.1 Caldimonas sp.
CAGGATCGCGCCCGAGAGCGCCGCCGTCTCGACCAGCGCCGGCCCGACGCGCGACCACTGCACCGGCCGGTACAGCACCAGGCCGACGACCAGCGAATAGACGACGCCGATGGTCGACACCTCGGTGGCCGTGGCCACGCCCGCGACGACCGCCCAGCGGATGACGAACGGCAGCGCCAGCGCGGGCGCGGCCAGCAGCAGGCCGCGCAGCAGCTCGCGCGCGGGCGGGCGCTTCACGGCGCTCGTGTCCTCGCGCCGCGTGCGCCAGAACGTGACGGCGCCGAGCGCCACGGCCAGCACCAGCGCCGGCAGCAGGCCCGCGGTGAACAGCGCGGCGATCGAGATGCCGGTGACGGAGCCGAAGGTGATCAGCACGAGGCTGGGCGGGATGGTGTCGGCCATCGCCGCCGACGACGCGAGCAGCGCGACCAGGTCGCCGTCCTTCGCGCCGCGTCGGCGCATCTCGGGGAACAGGCCCGGCGCGATCGCGGCCAGGTCCGCCGCCTTCGAGCCGGAGATGCCCGACACCAGCATCATCGCCGTGAGCAGCACGTAGTACAGCCCGCCGCGCACCGAGCCGAGCAGCGCGGCCAGCGCCTGGATGATGGCGCGCGCGAGGCCGGTCACCTCGATCAGCAGGCCGAGGAACACGAACATCGGGATCGCCAGCAGCAGCGGCTGCGACATGCCCTGGTCGAGCCGGTTGACGATGACGCTGAGGGGAGTGTGCGTCGTCAGCCCCAGATACGCGAAGGTCGCGATGCCGAACGAGAAGCCGATCGGCACGCCGATGAAGATCGCGACGCCGACGATGACGACGAAAAAGACGACCAGGTTGAGGTTGCCGATCTTCGCCAGCAGCGGCCCGAGCGGCAGGAACGCGAGGGCGACGACCGCGATGCCGGCGAAGCAGGCGAGCGCGATGCGCGCGGACTCGCGCCGCGCGACCTGGAGCAGGATCGTCGCCAGCATCAGCACCGCGCCGACGGCGATCGCGGCGACCCGCCAGCTCCCCGGCACGCCGAGGTTGGGCATCGTCGCCGCCGCCTCGTCCTCGACATAGTCGAACGCCGGCTTCAGCAGCAGCACGACCGTGAGCGCGATCACGGCGAGGACGACCATGCGCAGGATCGTCGCCGTGCGCGGCGAGGCGCGCGAGACGAGCGCGGCGAACGCCAGGTGCTCGCCACGCCGCAGCGCGATCACCGCGCCGAGCATGCCGAGCCACAGGAACACGGCTCCCGCGAGCTCGTCGGACCAGACGATCGGGTAGTGGAACGCGTAGCGCGCCACCACCCCCGCGAAGAGCAGGCAGATCTCGAAGACGACGAGGACCGCGGCGAGCCCTTCGACGAGATGGCCGAGCGACGCGTCGGCCCAGCGCAGCACGTCGCCGCGCGGCGATGCGGCGGCGTGCTCGCTCGTCGTCTCGCCGGCGATCACGCCAGGTTCCCGCCGACCGACTCCTCGAGGATCTTCCACGAGGCGTCGCCGAACTTGCGGCGCGCGTCGCCGTAGTAGTTGGACGCCGAGAGCTTCTTGCGGAACGAGTCGGTGTCGACGGCGTTGAACGCGACGCCGCCCTTGGTCATCGTGTCGCGGTACGACTGCTCGAGGTTCGCGAGGTCCTTGCGCTGCGCGAGGCCGGCCTCGTTCAGCCGCCGTTCCATGATCTCCTGGAGCTTGGGCGGCAGCCCGCGCCAGGTGCGGCCGTTGACGAGCACCCAGTTGCCCTGCCAGATGTGGTTGCTCATCGAGCAGTACTTCTGCACCTCGAAGAACTTGGAGGTGACGATCAGGCCGAGCGGGTTCTCCTGGCCGTCGACGATCTTCGTCTGCAGCGCCGGATAGACCTCGTTGAACTGGATGCTCGTCGGCGCCGCGCCGAGCGCCTTGAACAGGTCGGCGTAGGCGGCGGCGCCCGGCACGCGGATCTTCATGCCGGAGAGGTCGTCGACGGACCTGATCGGCTTCACGGACGACGTGATCTCGCGAAAGCCGAGGTCCCACGCCTTCTCCGGCGCGTACAGGCCGGCCTGCAGCAGCGCAGCGCGGATGTGCGCACCGAGTTTGCCGTCGACCGCTGGCCAGACGGTCGAGTAGTCCTTGAACGCGAAGCCGGTGCCGTCGAGCGCGGCCATCGGCACGACGCTCGACACGACCAGCCCGCCGATCACGTACATCTCGACTGCGCCCGAGCGGACCTGGTTGAGCAGGTCGACCTCGCCGCCGAGCTGGTTGTTCGGAAAGAGGCGCAGCTCGAGCCGGCCGTCGCTGTCGGCGGCAATGTGGTCGGCGGCTTCCTTCAGCCGGATGTTGGTCGGATGCGTCGCGGCCAGGGGATGCGCGACCTTGAAGGTGTATTCGGCGGCGCTTGCCTTGCCGATGAGCACGTTGTTCCAGAGCGGGGCGGTGGCGATGGCACCGAGCGCGGTGCGGCGGGTGGTCAGAGGTTTGATGATCGTCTCCCGTTGAAGTGGTGGTGGAAGAGGTGGGATGGGAACGAGCGCGGTGGCGCTCAGTGCGACGCGACGTCGTCGCCGCGTCGGTCGAGCAGCAGCGGCGAGACGCTGCCGAGCAGGCCGAGCTCGCCGGCGGTCTCGAGGAGCGCCGGGCCGAGGCTCAGCATCCTCGACTCGGTGAGCCGCGTCATGGGGCCGGCGATGATCAGGAGCGCGAACGGCGCCTTGCCGGCCTGGCCGACGACCGCGGCCATCGAGCTCATGCCGCACGCGAACATGTCGAGCGTCATCGCGAAGCCGCGTTCGCGCGCGGCGCGGACCTCGGCGAGCACCGACGTGAGGTCGGCAGGCGCGCGCGGACCGCGGTCGGGCGCCGTTGCGATGCCCTGCTGCAGCACCAACCGTTCGGCGTCCTCGTCGCTCTTCGACGCGAGCCACGCGAACCCCGCGGCGCTGCACGAGAGCGACACCGGTCGGCCCATCTCCGGGTCGTAGCGCAGGCCCGATCCCGCGCCTTGCGCGTGCATGACGAAGACGAGCTGCTCGTCGTCGACGACGGCGAGGCGCACGAGTTCGCCGCTGAGCGCCGCCAGGCACTGCAGGCTCGGCCGCGCGGCGTCGCTGATGCCGCTCGCGCTCAGGAAGCGCAGGCCGAGCGAGGCGACCCGCATCGTCAGGCGAAAGTCGCCGTTGCGCTCGTCCTTGCGCACGTAGCGGCACTCGGCGAGCTCGTGCAGCAGACGGTGCGCCGCGCTCATCGGCATGCCGACGCCGGCGGCGAGCTCGGACAGCGTCCTGCCGTGCGGAAAGGCCGCGAGTTGCTCGAGGACCCCCAAGCTGCGCTGAAGAATGCTGCTCATGAGAAGCCGTGCGCCTGCTGCAGACGAGGCCGCAGGCTAGCGCCGGTCTCCCAAAATGGAACCGACTTCCAGCTTTGCCGCGACGAGCGCGGCGCGCGGCTCAACGGTTGCGCTGCTCCGACGTCGAGTACGCGAAGTCGAACGCCTCGCGCAGCGCAGCGACGCGGCGGTTGTCGAGGTCGAGGGCTCGGCTCACGAAGGCGATCTCGCGCGAAGGCGCATGGCCGCCGAGACCGATCTCGCGCACCGGGTGCACCGAGCTGATCGGATGCCTCGGCTTCGGAACGATCGAGATCCCCATCCCGGCCGAGACGAGGGCGACGATGGTATCGATCGAATCGACTTCGACGGCGCCGCGCGCGCCCGGCGCGATCCGGTGCAGCGATCGCGCGGCGATCCGCCCGGTGTCGGAAGAGATGTCGAACTGCACCAGTCCGTACGTCTTCAGCAGCTCCGAAAGCGAGTTGCCCCGGCTCGCCGGCGGCGCGATCAGCACGAAGCGCTCGTGGGCGAGCGCGTGCCAGTGCAGCCGCGCCATCGTCCCCGACGGCCGGATGATCACCGCGGCGTCGATCGTGCCGTCCTTGAGGTCCTGCAGGAGATCGCTCGACGCGCCCTGGACCGCGCGCACGACGAGCTGCGGATAGCGCCGCTGCACCTCGAGGAGCGCGACCGGCAGCGTGCTGCTCTGGACCGTGCGGATCGTGCCGACGACGACGCGGCCCGAGACCTCGGGCGTCGATTTCAGCCGCATGCCCTCCATCGCCGAAAGCGCGTCGCGCATCGAGCGCGCCAGCTCTTGCGCGACCGGCGTCGGCCGCGCCACGCGGCCGGCGCGGACGAACAGCGGCTGGCCGAGATGCTCTTCGAGCCGCTTCATCTGCAGGCTCACGGCGCTCGGCGTGACCCCGACTTCCTCGGCTGCGGCGGCGAAGCTGCCCCTGCGCAGGATCGCGTCGAGGGTCGCGAGGAAGACCAGTTTCAAGTGAGTTTTCCTTAAGTGTCGAACGACAAAACGTCGCTTCAGCCCATTTTGTCAGGACGATAGACTGCCTCGCAAAACCCGAGACAGCAGCGAATTCGAGGGGTAAAGGAAAACCCTCATTCGCGTAGACAAGACAAACGGAGACGGACTTTGCTCGAGACGAGAGCGGAGGCGCAGACATTCGACGCCTCCCGGCATGCGGCAGCCGAGGAAGAGTTCCTCGACGAGGAGCTGTCGCGGGCGCATCGCGTCGCCCGCGCGAGCCTGCACGGCGCCGACATCGACTGGTTGTGCAAGGGCTTCAGCGCCTTCCTTGCCAGCGACGGCAAGATCCCGCTCGAGCGGTGCCTGTGCCTGCCGACCAACGAGCGGGGGCTCCGGCGCGCGCGCCGCGACCACTGGTTGCGGCGGGCATGGCTGGAGCTCGACCCGACGCTGTCGCCCTGGTGCCGCTCGGAGGCGCTCGCGATCGAGGTGCGCCGCTTCCAGACCGTGAAGTGGACGCGCTGGTCCGCCCTGCAGCGGCCGCCGGAGGGGGCGCGCAAGATCGACGAGGCGCTGTTCGAGGCGTTTCGTTGCCACGAGCGGGTGCCGAGCACGGCCATGCAGCTTCACAACATCGCTGGCCATTGCCGGACCCAGCACGGGCAATAGCCGGGCGCGCGCTGGCGTTTGACGGCGTCGGCAACGTCCAGGACACACATGAGCGAAACCGCAAGGCACGAGGCCAAACTGTTGATCGGCGGGCGCTGGGTCGACGGGGTCGACGTTTTCGCCGTGCACGACAAGTACAACGGCGCGCCGGTCGGCCGTTGCCACCAGGCCTCGCGCGAGCAGGTCGACCAGGCCGTCGCTGCGGCGCTGCACTCGTTCCGCAGCACCCGGCTCGATCCGCAGCAGCGCTACCGCATCCTTCTGAAAACGGCGGAGCTGATCGAAGCGAAGCGTTCGCTGCTCGCCGAGACGATCGTCGGCGAGCTCGGCCTGCCGTACGTCGATGCCGAGAACGAGGTGGCGCGCACCGCCCAGACCTTCGTCGTCGCCGCCGAGGAAAGCAAGCGCCTCTCCGGGGAGATCGTCCCGATCGAGGGGGCGCCCGGCAACGCGCACCGGATGGCGTTCACCGTGCGCGTGCCGCGCGGCGTCGTCTGCGGGATCAGCGCCTTCAATTCGCCGCTCAACATGGTGGCGCACAAGGCGGCGCCGGCGCTCGCGGCCGGCAACACGATCGTGCTGAAGCCGCCCGAGGCGGCGCCGATCAGCGCGACGCTGCTCGCGGCGATCCTGCTCGAGGCCGGGCTGCCGCCGGCGCACGTCAGCGTCGTGCACGGGCGCGGCGCCGATGTCGGCACGTGGCTGCTCGAGCACCCGGACATCGCGTTCTACAGCTTCACCGGCAGCACAGCGGTCGGCAAGCTGATCCGCAAGTCGGTCGGCCTGCGTCCGGTCGCGCTCGAGCTCGGCAGCATCGCCGCGACGGTCGTCTGCAACGACGCCGACCTGCAGCTCGCCGCGACGCGCTGCGCACAGTCGGCGTTTCGCCGCGCCGGGCAGTCGTGCAACTCGACGCAGCGGCTGTTCGTCGACCGCTCGGTGTACGACGCCTTCGTCCCGCTCTTCCTCGACGCCGCCCGCGCGCAGAAGGTCGGCGACCCGCACGACCGCAGCACGATGATCGGCCCGATGATCAGCGAGCGCGACGCCGCGCGCGCTCTCGCGTCGGTCGAGGAGGCGGTCGCGCAAGGGGCGCGCCTCCTGCTCGGCGGCACGCGCCAAGGCGCGCTTCTGCAACCGACGGTGCTCACCGACGTCCGTCCCGCGATGCGCGTGATGTGCGAGGAGATCTTCGCGCCGGTGGTCTCGCTGGTCCCGTTCGACACCTTCGACGAGGCGGTCGAGCAGGTGAACTCGACGCCGTTCGGCCTCGCCTGCGGCGTCTTCACGCGCGACGTCACGCGCGCGCTGAGCGCGGTCCAGCGACTGCACGTCGGCGTCGTCCATATCAACGAGCCTTCGACCAGCCGCGTCGACCTCATGCCGTTCGCCGGCGTGAAGGACAGCGGCGTCGGCACCGAGGGCCCCCGCTACGCGATGCGCGAGATGACCGAAGAGCGTCTCGTGACCGCCAGCCTCAAGTGATCGGAGCGAGCGCATGACCAGCGACAACAGGATGACGGGCGCGATGTTCATCGCGCACTGCCTCCGCGAGGAGGGCGTGACCAAGGTGTTCGGCCAATGCGGCCACACCAACTACGGGCTGATCGACGCCTGCGATCGGCTCGGCATCGAGTACGTGTCGTTCCGGCACGAGCAGCAGTCGGTGCACGCTGCCGACGCGTACGCGCGCGTCTCCGGCAAGCTCGCCGTCATCAACGTCCACCTCTCGCCCGGCCTGACCAACGCGCTCACCGGCGTCGCGACCGCCGCTGCCGACGGCACGCCGATGGTCGTCATCTCGGGCAACACGCCGTCGTACCACAACGCGCGCGAGGCGCACCAGCAGATCAGGATGCACGCCGACGCCTCGCAAGGCGACATCTTCCGGCCGATCTGCAAGCGCGTCTGGCGGGTCGACGACGCCAAGTTCCTGCCCGACGTCATCCCGCGCGCACTCAACCTCGCGCAGACCGGGCGCACCGGTGCCGTGCTCGTCGACGTGCCGATGGACGTCTTCTCCGCCGTGCTCGACGTGCAGCCGGAGACGAAGTCACGCCGCGCTGCGTTCGACCGGCCGGTGGCCTCGCCCGACGGGCTCGACACTGCGGTCGATCTGCTGCGTTCGGCGAATTCGCCGGTCATCTTCGCCGGCAACGGCGTCACGCTGTCGGGAGCGGCCGACGAACTCGCCGACCTGGCGAGCCTGCTGCAGGCGCCGGTCGCGACCACGCTGATGGCCAAGGGCATCTACCCGGAGACCGATCCGCTCGCAGTCGGCACGACCGGCATCTGGGGCACGCGCGCCGCGAACGCGACCACGCGCAGCGCCGACCTGATCCTCGCCGTCGGCACCGCCTTCGGCGAGGCAGATTGCAGCTCGTGGCTGCCCGACCAGACGTTCGCGATCCCGGGCAGCAAGCTGATCCAGATCGACATCGATCCGGCGGAGGTCGGCAAGAGCTATCCGGTGGACGTCGGCCTGGTCGGCGATGCCAAGTCGACCCTGCGCGCGCTCATCGACCGGCTCGGCAAGACGACGCGCGCGTCGGCGAAGACGCAGTTCGCCGAGGTCCAGCAGCGAAAGCGCGACTGGGAGCAGGAGCTCGTCGCTTCGCAGCACGACGCCGGCACGCCGATCCATCCGGCGCGGCTGCTGCGCGAGCTCTCGGAGGCCGCGCCGCAGGACGCGATCTTCGTCACCGACGTCGGCTGGAACAAGAACGGCGCCGGCCAGCAGCTGCTCGTCCGCCGGCCGCGCTCGTTCATCACCAGCGGCGGCATGGCGACGATGGGCTTTTCTCCCGCCGCGGCGGTCGGCGCCAAGCTCGGCGCGCCGTCGCGCAAGGTGATCGGGCTGGTCGGCGACGGCGGCCTGACGTCGGTGCTCGGCTCGCTCGCGACCGCGGTCGAGCTCGACGTTCCGGTCGTCTGGGTGCTGTTCAACAACTTCTGCTTCTCGACGATCCAGACCGTCGGCGCCACCTACTTCGACAACACCTACGGCACCCGCTTCACGAACCCCGAAGGCGACGCCTACAACCCGGACTTCATGCTGATCGCCAAGGCGTTCGGCATCGACTCGATGCTGGTGACGAGCCCGCACGAGCTGCGCGCCGGCCTCGACCACGCGCTCGCGCAGGACAAGCCGTTCCTTCTCGAGGTGCGAACGCGCGGCGACCTGCCGATGCCGCGAACGGGGTACTGGGACATCGCCGATTTCCTCAAGGGCGGCAACGTCGTCGAGTGAGCCGCGACGGATGAATCCGCCCGACCGCAAGCGCGCTGGCTCCGCGGCTGGCGCATCGACCGCAGCCGTGGCAGGCGGCGACACCCTGCATCGTCGCGACTACGCGCCCGAAGCATCGGGGCCGCTGCGCGACGTGCGCGTCGTCGACCTGTCGCGCCTGTTCGCCGGCAACGTGCTGACGCAGATCCTCGGCGACTTCGGCGCCGAGGTGATCAAGGTCGAGCCGCCGAGCGGCGACACGCTGCGCGACTGGAAGGTCGAAGGCGTCTCGACGCACTGGAAGATCTACGCGCGCAACAAGAAGAGCGTCTGCCTCGACCTGCATCGCCAGGAGGCGCGCGACCTCGTGCTCGATCTGGTCGAGACGGCGGCGATCTTCGTCGAGAGCTTTCGGCCCGGCGTGCTGGAGAGCATGGGCATGGGCCCCGACGTCCTGCTCGCGCGCAATCCGCGCCTGGTCGTCGTCCGCATCTCCGGCTGGGGACAGGAAGGGCCGTACCACCAGCGGCCCGGCTTCGGCACGCTCATCGAAGGCATGTCGGGCTTCGCCGCGCTCAACGGCTTCGCCGATCGCGAGCCGGTGCTGCCGCCGATGTATCTCGCCGACGGCATCGCCGGCCTGTTCGGCGCGTCGGCGGTGATGATCGCGCTGCGCGACGTCGAGCGCAGTGGCGGTCGCGGCCAGGTGATCGACCTGCCGTTGCTCGACCCGCTGTTCACGATGCTCGGCCCACAAGCGGCCAACTACCGCCTGACGGGCCGGCTTCGCCAGCGCACCGGCAGCCGCTCGTCGAACGCGGCGCCGCGCAATGCGTACCGGACCAGCGACGGACGCTACGTCTGCCTCTCCGGGTCGACGCAGAAGATGGCCGAGCGCGTGCTGCGCGCGGTCGGCCGCCCCGAGCTGATCGACGACCCGCGCTTTCGCACCAACGCCGACCGCGTTCGCAACGCCGCCGAGCTCGATGCGATCGTCGGCGAGTACATCGCGCAGTTCACGCAGGCTGAGGCGGTCGCGCTGTTCGAGCGCGCGCAGGTGACGGTCGGGCCGATCTACGACGTCTCGCAGATCCTCGAGGATCGCCACTTCATCGAGCGCGAGCTGCTCGCCGACTATCCCGACGACGAGATGGGCGCGGTGCCGATGCACCACGTCGTGCCGCGACTCGACGGCACGCCCGGCTCGATCCGCACGCCGGCGCCGTGGCTGGGCGAGCACAACCGCGCGATCGTCGCCGAGCTCGGCGGCGACGCCGAGCGCTACCGTTCGCTGCTCGACGCCGGCGTCCTCGCCGAGCGTCCGCCGGCAGAAGTGGGATGAGCGCCGCCGCGCGCGCGCTGCCGGTGTGGCGCTCGCTCCTGTACGTGCCTGCGCACGTCGACCGCTTCGTCGACAAGGCGCACCTGCGCGGCGCCGATTGCGTCCAGCTCGATCTCGAGGACAGCGTCCCCGAGGCCGAGAAGGAGCGCGCGCGCGCGGCGGTCGAGCGTGCCGCGGCGCTCGTGCGGCGCGGCGGCGCCGACGTCGTCGTTCGCATCAACCGGCCGCTCGGGCTCGCGATCCGCGACATCGAGAGCGCGATCGGGCCGGACGTCGACGGCCTCTCGATCGCGAAGGTGCACAGCGCCGATCACCTGCGCCTCCTCGACGAGCACGTCTCGGAGGTCGAGCTTCGACGCGGCCTGGCCATCGGGCGGACCAAGTTCATCGCCCTGGTCGAGACCGCGGCGGCGTGGCCGCAGCTGGCCGAGATCGCGCGCGCGAGCCCCCGTGTCGTCGCCTTGAACATGGGGGCAGAGGATTTCGCGCTCGACTGCGGCATGGAGCCGAGCGCAGAGACGCTGCTGCTGCCCAAGCAGCAGCTCGTGCAGGCGGCGAGCGCCGCCGGCGTCCTGCCGCTCGGCCTCGTCGACTCGCTGGCAGACTTCGGCGATCTCGCGCGCTTCCGCGCGATCGTGCGGCGCTCGCGCCAGTTCGGCTTCAGCGGTGCGTCGTGCATCCACCCGGCGCAGGTGCCGGTGTTGAACGAGACCTTTGCGCCGACCGCGGACGAGCTCGACGCCGCGCGGCGCATCGTCGCAGCGCTCGAACGCGCCGAGCGCGAGGGCCGCGGCGCCGTCGAGCTCGATGGCCGCATGGTCGATGCGCCGATCGCGGCACGGGCGCGCCGCGTCATCGAGCGGCACGCGGCGATCGCGGCGCGCACGGTGCGCTGACCGACGGCGCGAAGCGTTCAGGAGGAAAGTGGAAACCGCTTTCGACTTTGGTGCTGGCCGGCTACGTTCCTGGTAGTCGACGGCAAGTGTGAACGAACCAACGGGAGACTGACGTGAGACTGACTCGATCCTTAGGCGGCTGCATGCTGCCGCTTAAGGATCGAGTCAGTCTCACGTCAGTCTCCCGTTGGTTCGTTCACACTTGCCGTCGACTACCAAGAACGTAGCCCGCCAGCACCAAAGTCGAAAGCGGTTTCCACATTCCTCCTGAACGCTTCGCGC
>JASLGD010000227.1 GCA_030150305.1 Caldimonas sp.
GCAGGCGCGGCGCTCGCGGCGGCGCCGGCGGCCGCCGCAGCGCCCGCGCCTGCCGCGTACGCTGCGCCGCCAGCGTTCCCCGAGGCCCCGTCGCACGCGTTCGATGCCGGCGCGAGCGTTCCGCCGCCACTCCACTCCGGCGAGCAGACGACGATGCCGGCGGCGGCACAGGGGTCCGATCCCGACATCGCGCTGCCGTTCGACGACCTGCCGGGCGTCACCGAGCCGACGACGGGAGTGCAGTCCGACTGGACGCCGTTGCCGCCGCAGTCGCCGTCTCCGGCGCCGCCCAGCACCGCGCCGAGCGCTGCGCCGTTGCCTCCAGCGGCGCCGTTGCCGCCAGCGACGACGTGCCCGCAGTGCCTGTCGGCGGTCGCCGCCGACGACACGTTCTGCGGCGTCTGCGGCTATCGCCTGAAGTAGCCCGCGTGAACGACGTCGAGCTCGACGCAGCGAAGAACGCGCTCGCGGCCGCGCGTCGCGATGCCCGCATGCTCGAGCGCTGGCCCGCCGCGCGCACGCCGAGCGATCTCGACGAGGCGTATCGGCTGCAGGCGGCAGTCGTTCGCGAGCTCGGCAGCGTCGGCGCGTGGAAGGTCGCCGCGGTCACGGCGGCGCAGCGCACCGCGCTCGGCGTCGACCGTCCGATCGGCGCCGCGATTCCGGCGCGCCGCGTCCACGACGCGCTGAGCGCCGTGCCGCGCCTGCGCGTCGCCGACTTCGTCGTGCCGAAGCTCGAATGCGAGATCGCGTTCGAGCTCGGCGCCGACCTGCCTTCGCGACCCGGCAGCGCGTATTCGCGCGAGGAGGTGCGGCGCGCCGTCGCGCAGCTTCGCGTCGCGGTCGAGATCGTCGACTGGCGCGTGCCGCGCGGGCTCGGCGCGCTCGTCGAGCTCGCCGACGGCTTCAACAACGGCGCGCTCGTCGTCGGCGCGGCGCATGCCGACTGGGACGCGACCGACTTCGCGCGGCTCGCGATCGTGCTCGTCCGCGACGGCGACGGAAGGCGCGACGAGGTCGCGCGCGGCAGCGCCGCCGCGATCCTCGACGGCGATCCGTTCGCGACCGTCGTGATGCTCGCCAACGCGCCGCCGGATCGAGCGCGCGGGCTGAGGGCGGGCGACGTCGTCACCACCGGCTCGTGCACCGGCGCGCCGCCGCTGCCCGGTCGCGGCGCGTACCGCGCCGATTTCGCGCAGCTCGGCGGCGTCGAGTTCGAGTTCGTCGACTAGCACGAACGCGCGCACGCGTCGAGTGGCGAATCGTGCCGCTCGGACATTGCATCAGCGGGTCGGAGCCAGCGACGACGACCGCACAAACCGCACAATAGGCCGCGGAGGACGACCTTGGCTTCGCCGTCGCAGAGCTTCGCACTGACCAAGATCCAGCCGCCGCGCGCGCGCGCCAGCATCGTCGCCCGCGAGCGGCTCGAAGCCGAGATGACGTGCGCCGCGCTCGGCCGCCGCCTCGTCCTCGTCGCCGCGCCGGCCGGGTTCGGCAAGACCGCGGCGCTGACGCGCCTCATCGAGCACCTCGGCACGAGCGCCTCGGTGGCGTGGATCTCGGCCGACGTCGACGACGATCCGCTCGGCCTGCTTGCGTGCCTGATCGCCGCGCTCGAGCCGCTCGATCCGCCGTGGCGGATCGATCCCGAGGCGCTGATCGCCAAGGCCGGCGGCAGCCGCAGCGACCGCCACGCCGTCGCGACGCACCTGCTCAACGCGCTCGCCGCGTGCGACGTCGAGCGCGGGCTCATCGTCGTCGACGACGCGCACCGGATCAGCGACCCGGCGGTGTTCGAGTTCCTCGACCTGCTGCTCGAGCGCCTGCCGTCGCACTGGGGCATCGTGCTCGCCAGCCGCACCGATCCGCCGCTCGCGTCGCTGCCGCGGCTGCGCGCGCACGGCGAGCTCGCCGAATTCCGCCAGCGCGAGCTGCGTTTCACGATCGACGAGGTGCGCGCGCTGCTGCCGGGAAGCGACGATGCTGGCGGCCTCGACCGCGACACGACGAGCCAGCGCCTGTACCAGCGCACGCACGGCTGGGCCGTCGGTCTGCGCCTCGCCGTCAACGGCATCCGTGCCGGCCACGACGCGCAGGCGATGATCGCCGACACCGTCCACGATCGCCACGTCTTCGACTATCTGCTGAGCGAGGTGCTCGGCGAGCTGCCGCTGCCGCTGCGCTGCTTCCTGCTGCGCTGCTCGATCCTCGACGAGCTCACCGCCGGCCGTTGCGCCGCCGTCGCCGCCGATCCGCGTGCCGCCGAGTGGCTCGAGGAGATCGAGCGGCGCGGGCTGTTCGTCTCGGTGCTGCAAGGCGCAGAGACGACGCTGCGCCTGCACGACCTCTTCCGCGACTTCCTGCGCGACCGCCTGCGCCGCGAGATGGCCGACGAGCTGCCGCAGCTGCACCGTCGCGCCGCGGCCGGCGAGACCGACCTGCTGCGCAAGATCGGCTTTCTCGTCGGCGCCGGCGACTGGAGCGAGGCCGAGGCGATGCTCGGCGAGGTCGGCACGACCATCCTCGCGACCGGCAACGTCGCTGCGGTGCTGCGGCTGCTCGAGAAGTTTCCCGCCGAGGCGAGGCGCAGCTCGCCGCTGCTGCTGCACATCCGCGCCTACGCAGCGTGGTCGCGCTGGGACTGGCCGACGATGCGCGAGACCGCCGCGGCGGCGCGCGCCGCGTTCGCGGCGGCGGGCGACGCCCGCTCGGCGTGGCGCTCGGGCGTGTACGAGTCGATCGCGCTCGTCACCGCCGGCCGCCACGACGAAGCGCTGCAGCGTCTCGCCGTCGACCCTGCGGTCGCGGTGACGCGCGACGACCTCGCGCTCGCCGGCACGGTGCACAGCTACATCGCGCTCGACAGCGGCCGCCTCGACGAAGTCGCTCCCCGCTACGCCGAGATGCTCGACCTGCTCGAGCACAGCCGCGACCCGGTGCTCTGGTACCAGTGCGTTCCGCGCAGCCTGCAGTGCGGCCTGCCGTCGATGCGCGAACCGTCGCGCCGCTTCGCCGCCGGCGCGCTCGCGGTCGCACCCGAGACGCCGACTCCGCTGCGCGCGATCGCGCTCGCCGCCTCGGCGTGGAGCGACGTCTGGGCAGGCCGGCTCGACGCCGCGCTCGAGACCGCCGCGCTCGCCGAGGGCGACGCGCGCTGGCTCGGTCCGCCGCCGAACGTTCGGCTCGCGCTCTACAGCCTGCTCGCGGTGCTGTTCGCGATGCTCGGCCGCACCGCCGACAGCCACGGCGCGCTCGACCAGCTGCTCGTCCTGTTCGACGATCCCGGCGGCGGCTATCGGCGCGACTCGCCACTCTACGCGTTCTACCGCCTGTTCGCGGTTCGGCTCGCCGACTGGAACGGCGACGGCGAACGCGTCGTGCGTCTCGCCGCCGAAGTCGAGTCGGTCGTTCCCGCCAACACCGCGATGCTGCGGCCGTTGCTCGACGCGCAACGGCGCACGATCGCCGGCCGCGTCGCGTGGCAGCAAGGCCGCTGGCGCGAAGCGCGCGACGCCTTCGCTGCTGCGCTCGCCAGCGAACGCGCGCTCGCGGTGTTCGGCGAAGCGACGGACCTGCGCGTCCGCGCCGCGCTCGCGTCGCTCAGGCTCGGCGAAGTCGACGCCGCTGCCGCGCTGCTCGCTCCCGCGTTCGCCGAAGCCGAAGCGAACGGCGCCGCCGGCGCGTTCCTCGCCTGCGGCAAGGCCAACCTGGAAGCGCTCGCGGCGGCGCCATGGAACGGCGCGCTCGCGGCGTCGCGCATCGCAGCGCTGCGGCGCTTCGCGACGGGACTCGGCGGCGCCGCGGCGCACAGCGTCGTCGGCGGCACCGAAGCCCCGGCCGCGCGGCCATTGACGTCGTCGCTGCTCGGCGAGCGCGAGTCGCTCAGCGCACGCGAGCTCGAGGTCCTGCGCCTGATCGCGGCCGGCGACAGCAACAAGCTGATCGCGCGGGCGTTCGACCTCAGCCCGCACACCGTCAAGCGCCACGTCGCCAACATCCTCGACAAGCTCGGCGTGCAGTCGCGCGGCCAGGCAGCTGCCTGGTACAACGAGCGCCGCGCTGCGTAGAGCCACCCCGTGCGGGGGTGGCGATGGCCCGCCGACCGCCACGGCGTGGCTCCTTCGGCCGATGCCCGCGCAGCGGCGCTCCGGAACACTGTGGTCACCGCGGCACTTCGCCGCGACGACCTTCCGGAGCCGCCATGACCACGATCGCCGAGCCTGTCGCCGCGCCCCCGCAGCGCACCGCCGAAGCCGCCCGCCCCGAAGCCGCGCGCCTCGACCTCTATGTCTCCATCCACAAGGCGATGCGCGCCTTCATGGCCGACACGCTGGTGAAGGTCGGCAGCATCGACGTCGCCGATGCGAGCGACCGCAATGCCGCGCTCGCGCAACTCGAGCTGCTGCTCGACCTCTGCCTCGCCCACCTGCGCCACGAGAACGACTGGGTGCACAGCGCGATCGAAGCGCGTCAGCCCGCCGGCAGCCGACGCATCGCCGACGAGCACGTCGAGCACGTCGACGCGATCGCCGAGCTGCGCGCCGAGGCCGCTGCGCTGCGCGTCGCGAGTGCCGCCGAAGCGGACCGGGTCGCGCTGCGCCTCTATCGCCACCTCGCGCTCTTCGTCGCCGAGAACTTCCAGCACATGCACGTCGAGGAAACGGCGCACAACGCGCTGCTCTGGCAGCACTACAGCGACGGCGAGCTCGCGGCGCTGCACGGCCGCATCCTGGCGGCGATCTCGCCGGCCGAGCACGTCGTCGTCGCGCGCTGGATGATCCCGGCGTCGACCCCCGCCGAGCGCGCGCGCATCGTCGCCGGCGCGAAGGCGCAGATGCCGCCCGAGGCGCTGCTCGGCATGCTCGGCGTCGTGCGCCCGCACATCGACGACAGCGGCTGGGCCAAGCTCGCCGCCGCTGCGGGCGTCGATCCGCAGCTCGGTCGCCGCTGAACAACCTGCAGCAGGAGGAGGAAGCAATGAACAACTGGCTCCGTCGCGGCGCCGTCACGATGACGGTCATGGTCGCGGGGGCGAGCGCCGCGTTCGTGACGCTCGCCGAACTCGGCGACCGCAAGCTGCAGCGTCGCGTCGACGTCGCCGTCGCGCCGGTCGCGATCCGGGACGACGCCGCGAGCGTCGATCGCGGGCGCTATCTGTTCGCGTCGCGCGGCTGCGGCGATTGCCACGGCGCACACGGCCAGGGCAACGTCGTCGTCGACGACGGCGGCATGTTCGTCCGCTCGCCCGACATCAGCGCGTCGAAGGATGCGGTCGTCGCGCGCTACAGCGACGCCGACTGGGTGCGCACGATCCGCCACGGCGTCAAGCCCGATGGGCGACCGGTGATGGTGATGCCGAGCGAGGAGTTCAACCGCCTCGTCGACAGCGACGTCGCAGCGATCGTCGCGTACGCGCGGCAACTGCCGCCGGCGAACGGCAAGCCGGCCGAAGTGCGCCTGCCGATGCTCGTCAAGGCGCTCTACGCCGCCGGCGTCGTTCGCGACGCGAGCGAGAAGATCGACCATGCGCTGCCGCCGGCGCAGCCCGTCGCCGAGGGCGTCACCGCCGCGCACGGCGCCTACGTCGCCAACGCGTGCATCGGCTGCCACGGCAGGGGGCTCGAGGGCGGCAGGATCCCGGGCGCGCCGCCGAGCTGGCCACCGGCCGCGAAGCTGCGGCCGGGCCCGGGCAGCGCGCTCGATCGCTACCCGAGCGCCGAGCAGTTCATCGCGATGCTGAAGACGGGCAAGCGCCCCGACGGCAGCGAGGTGAGCAAGGTGATGCCGTTCGTCTCGCTGAAGGAGATGAGCGACGTCGACGCGCGCGCCGTCTACCTGCACCTGCGCTCGCTGCCGGCGACCGGCAGCTGAGCAGCCGCGCTCAGGCGTCGCGCGGCACGGTGCCGGGCACCGCGGCGCCGGCGTCGCCGTCGTTCGCGGTCGTGACGATCGCGCGAACGATGCGCTGCGGGAAAGGAATTTCGATCCCTTCGCGGTTCAGCAGCTCGAGCACCGCGAGGTTGACGTCCGACTTGACGTTGCCCTGGCCGTTCTCGGCGTCGCGGATCCAGAAGTTGATCGTCAGGTCCATGCCGTCGGCCGAGAACGCCGACAGGTGCACCGACGGCGGTGGATCGGCGATCACGCGCGGCACGGTGCGGATCGCCGCCTCGAGCAGCGGCTGCAGGCGGCGCACGTCGCTGCCGTAGGCGACCTGCACCGCCGACTGCACCGCGACGCGCGGGTCGGCGAGCGACAGGTTCTCGACCCGGTTCGTGATCAGCGTCTCGTTGGGGACGATCGCTTCGCGGCCGCTGAGCGAGCGGATCACGGTGTAGCGGGTGCGGATGTCGGTGATGCGGCCCTCGAAGGTATCGAGCTTGACCATGTCGCCGATCCTGAGGCTGCGCTCGGCGAGGAGGACGAAGCCGCTGATGTAGTTGGCGGCGATCCGCTGCAGGCCGATGCCGACGCCGACGCCGATCGCCCCGCCGAGCACCGAGAGCGCGGTGAAGTCGATGCCGACCGCCGACAGCGCGATCAGCAGGCCGACGAAGAGCAGCAGCGCGCGGATGATGTTCGCGCCCATCTTGCGCAGCGACAGGCTGTGACCGGTTCCGCTCGAGAGCAGCTTTCGCTCGATCGCCGCCGAAATCCAGAGTGCGAGGACGATGACGATCGCCGCCGTGACGCTGCCCTGGACGAGGTCGCGCAGCGTCATCTCGTGGTGCCCGACCTGCCAGCGCACGTCGTCCATCGCGTCGAGGACCAGCGGCAGCACACCGGTGACCCAGAGGACGACGCTGATCCACGCGATCCACGAGATGCTGCGCTCGATCACGCGCACCCACGCGACGCCCGGGAACGTGCGCGCGAGCACGCGCGCGCTGAGGCGGATGAGGACGAGCGAGATCAGGATCGGGATCGCGACCTTGAACACCGCCGGCTTGATCAGGTCGGCGAGCCCGATGCGCGCGGCGTAGGCGAGCGCGAGCGCGAGCAGCGGAAAGAGCAGCCCGTCGACGATGCGGTTGCCGAACCAGACCGAGGCGACCGGGCGCTCGCGGCCGCGGATCAGGCGGACGACGATCCACGCGGCGACGAGGCAGCCGGCGAGGATCGCGAGCTCGGCGACGACGCCGGGCCGCGCCAGCTCGCGGAGGAGCTCGTCGAGCTGGGCGCGGTCGAACGGCCGGATCATCGGCCGCGTGCGCCGCGCGCCGAGCGTCGCTGCGGGCTCACGCGCACGCGAGCACGCGCACGTGGGCGGCGACGCTGCGCGCCAGCGCGCGCAGGTTGTAGCCGCCCTCGAGGCACGAGACGATGCGGCCCGACGCGTGCTTGTCGGCGATCGCCTTGATCTGCTCGGTGATCCAGCGGTAGTCGTCCTCGACGAGGCCGAGCTGGCCGAGCTCGTCGTCGCGGTGCGCATCGAAGCCGGCCGAGACGAAGATCATCTGCGGCGCGAAGGCGTCGAGCCGCTCGATCCAGTTCTCCTCGATCAGCGCGCGGATCGCCGGGCCGCGCGTGTACGGCGGCACCGGCACGTTGACCATGTTCTCGCCCATCGGCACCGCGCCGCTGTACGGATAGAGCGGATGCTGGAAGATGCTCGCCATCAGGATGCGCTCGTCGCCGGCGACGATGTCCTCGGTGCCGTTGCCGTGGTGAACGTCGAAGTCGATGATCGCGACGCGCTCGAGCCCGCGCACGTCGAGCGCGTGGCGCGCGGCGACGCAGACGTTGTTGAAGAAGCAAAAGCCCATCGCCTGGTCGCGCGTCGCGTGGTGGCCGGGCGGGCGAACCGCGCAGAACGCGTTCGCGATCTCGCCGTCGAGCACCGCGTCGGTGGCGGCGACGGCGGCGCCGGCAGCGCGCATCGCCGCCTTCAGCGTGCCCGGCGCGGCGACCGTGTCGGGGTCGATGGCGCACGGATCGCCCGAGTCGGCGACGCGCAGCAGGACGTCGCGCAGCTCGGCGAGAAAGCCGCTGCTGTGCGCGAGCGCGAGATCCGAGAGCTCGGCGACCGGCGCCTCGCGGCGCTCGACCGCGGCGTCGAGGCCGCTCGCGAGGAGGTGATCGTGGATGGCGTCGAGCCGCTCCGGACATTCGGGATGACCGCGCCCCATGTCGTGGCCGCGGCACTCGGAATGGCTGTAGAACGCGGTCTTCGTCACGGTTCGGCTCGAGGGTTTTCCGGTAAGGTGCAGGCCGATGAGCAGAACTCTCGCCGCCCAGCTGAACGACCTCGCCAACCAGATTAGCACGATCATCGTCGGCAAGCGGGCGCAGATCGAGGACTGCATCGCCTGCCTGCTCGCGGGCGGCCACCTCTTGATCGAGGACGTCCCCGGAGTCGGCAAGACGACGCTGGCGCACGCGATCTCGGTCTCGCTCGGCCTCAAGTTCTCGCGCACGCAATTCACCGCCGACCTGATGCCCTCGGACCTGATCGGCGTCAGCGTGTACGAGCGCGCGAAGGAGGCGTTCGTCTTCCACGCCGGGCCGGTGTTCACGCACGTGTTGCTCGCCGACGAGATCAACCGCGCCGGCCCGAAGACGCAGAGCGCCTTGCTCGAGGCGATGGAAGAGCACCAGGTCACGGTCGAGGGACAGACGCGCGCGTTGCCGGCGCCGTTCTTCGTCATCGCGACGCAGAACCCGACCGACCAGCTCGGCACCTATCCGCTTCCCGAATCGCAGCTCGACCGCTTCCTGATGTGCATCACGCTCGGCTATCCCGATCGCAAGAGCGAGCGCGAGCTGCTGCTCGGCGGCGATCGGCGCGCGGCGATCGGCCGGCTGGCGACCGTCATGAGCCCCGCCGAGCTCGTCGCCGCGCAGCAGGCGGTGCAGGCGGTGCACGCGTCGGACGCGCTGCTCGACTATCTGCAGGCGCTGATCCAGGCGACGCGCTCGGGCGCGTGGTTCGTCGAAGGGCTGTCGCCGCGCGCCGGCGTCGCGGTGCTGCGCGCGGCGCGCGCGCGTGCGCTGCTCGGCGGCCGCTACTACGTCGCGCCCGACGACGTCCAGGACGTCCTGCCGCAGACGATCGCACACCGGCTCGTTCCCGTCGCCGGCGCTGGCCGCGGCCGCCGCGAGCAGGTGCGCGCGATGATAGAGGCGGTCGCGCTGCCGTGAGCGTCGCCGCACGGCCGCCGCGAACGGCACGCTCCGTCGCGCTCGTCCGCACGGGCCGCACGCCGCAGCCGCAGCCGCAGGCGCAACCGCAACCGCAACCATGATCGCCGACACGCTGACGGCGCCGTGGAACGTGCGCATGCGCGTGCGGCGCTGGCTGGCGTCGCGGCTGCCGCGCACGGACACGCAGCTGCTCACGCAGGGCAACATCTACATCCTGCCGACGCGCGCCGGCTGGATGTTCGCGCTGACGCTCGTCGTGCTGCTGCTGGCGTCGGTCAACTACCAGCTCAACCTCGGCTACGTCCTCACCTTCATGCTGGCGGGCAGCGGCATCGTCTCGATGCACGTCACGCACGGCACGCTGCGCGGACTGACGCTGCACCTGAGGCCGGTCGCGCCGGCGTTCGCGAACAGCGCCGCCGTGCTCGACGTCGTGATGACGTCGCCCTCTTCCGCGCGCTTCGGCATCGGCCTCAAGTTGCTCGAGTCGCCGGCGGCGACGCTCGCCTGGACCGACGTTCCCGCCGGCGGCCAGGCGAACGCGCACGTCAGCTACGTTCCGACCGCGCGCGGCCTGCACGACGTGCCGACGCTGAGCGCCGAGACGCGCTTTCCGCTCGGGCTCTTTCGCGCCTGGACGGTGTGGCGGCCGCAGGCACGACGGCTCGTCTATCCCGAGGTCGAGATCGACGCACCCGCGCTGCCCGCGGCGCGCCCGGTCGCCGGCGGCGCGCAGGTGCGGCCGAGCGTCGGCGGCGAGATCGAAGGCGTGCGCGCGTACCGGCGCGGCGATCCGCTCAAGCTGATCGCCTGGAAGAAGGCGGCGCAGGCGCTCGAGACCGGTGCCGAGCTCGTCAGCCGCGACACCAGCTCGTCGGCACGGCAGGAGCTCTGGCTCGAATGGGCCGCATGCGGCCGGCTCGATCCCGAGCAGCGGCTGTCGCGGCTCGCCGCGTGGACGCTCGCCGCCGACCGCGCCGACGCCGACTTCGGGCTGCGGCTGCCGAACGTCGAGATCCCGCCCGCCGAAGGCGAAGCGCAGCGCGCGCGCTGCCTCGAGGCACTCGCGCTGTGGCGCTGAGCGCTTCGGCGGACGTCGCGGCCTCGCCGCTCGCGGGCGCGCGGCGAGCGCTGCCGCGCTGGCCGGGCTGGGAGCGCCTGCCGCGCGAGGCGCGCGACACGCTCTTCCTGCTCGCGGTGATCGGCTGGACCGTGCTGCCGCACGCGTCGCATCTGCCGGCGTGGTCGCTCGCGCTGACGGCCGCGGTGCTGCTCTGGCGCGCGCGCCTGGCGCTGATCAACGCCGCGCTGCCCGGCCGCTGGGTGCTCGCGGGCGTCCTCGTCGCCGCGCTCGCGCTGACGTTCTGGTCGTACCGCACGCTGCTCGGCAAGGAGCCGGGCGTGACGCTCGCCGTCGCGCTGATGGCGCTGAAGACGCTCGAGCTGCGGGCACGCCGCGACGCCTTCGTCGTCTTCTTCCTCGGCTTCTTCATCATCCTCACGCACTTCCTGTATTCGCAGTCGATCGCGGTCGCGATCGCGATGCTCGTCTCGGTGTGGGGGCTGCTCACCGCGCTCGTGCTCGCGCACATGCCGGTCGGACAGCCGAGCCTCGCGCAGGCCGGCGGTCTCGCGGCGCGGACGGCGCTGCTCGGCGCGCCCGTGATGGCGCTTCTCTTCGTTCTCTTTCCGCGCATCGGGCCGCTCTGGGGCGTGCCGCAGGACGGCATCTCGAAGACCGGCCTGTCGAACACGATGAAGCTCGGCTCGATGACCGAAGTCGCCCGCGACGACGCGATCGCGATGCGGATCCGCTTCGACGGTCCAGCTCCGGCGCCGGCGCAGATGTACTTCCGCGGCCCGGTGCTGACGCGCTTCGACGGCATCGAGTGGACGCAGCTCGGCTTGCCGTTCGCGCCGCAGAGCCTGCCGCCGCGGCCGCCGACGCTCGCCACCAGGGGCGCTCCGCTCTCGTACGAGGTGACGCTCGAGCCGCTCCGTCTCGCAGCGGTGCCGCTGCTCGAGGCGACGACCGAGGTCGGGCCGGTCGAGGGCTATCGCATCGTCGCGCGCGACGATCTGCAGTGGCTCGCCGACAAGCCGGTCCTCGAGCGGCTGCGCTTCAACGCGACGGCGAGCACCGAGTTCGTGCTCGGCGCGCCGCGACGCTTCGGCGAGCTGCAGGAAAGCCTCGAGCTGCCGGCCGGCTTCAACCCGCGCACGATCGCGTGGGCGCGCGAGTTCCGCGACAGCCATCGCGGCGCGAACGCGACGCGGCTCGCCGACGCACTCCTCGATCACATCCGCCACGGCGGCTTCAGCTACACGCTCTCGCCGGCCGACTACGGCAGGAACGCCGTCGACGAGTTCTGGCTCGACGCCAAGGAAGGCTTCTGCGAGCACTTCGCGGCGGCGTTCGTCGTCGTGATGCGCGCCGCCGGCGTGCCGGCGCGCGTCGTCACCGGCTACCAGGGCACCGACCTGCCGCCGGTCGATGGCTACTACATCGTTCGCCAGAGCTCGGCGCACGCGTGGGCCGAGTTCTGGCAGTCGGGCGTCGGCTGGATCCGCGCCGATCCGACCGGCGCGGTGGCGCCCGACCGGATCGGCCGCAGCACGCGGCTCGCGCCGCCGCAGGGCTTCGTCGCCGGCACGCTCGACGCCATGAATCCGCGCCTGTTCGCGGAGCTGCGCAGCGCGTGGGAAGCGGTCAACAACCGCTGGAACCAGTGGGTGCTGAACTACTCGCGCGGCCAGCAATTCGACGTCCTCAAGCAGATCGGCTTCGTCGCGCCGAGCTGGGAGGACCTCGGGCTGCTCCTCGCCGGCACGCTGAGCGGCCTCGCGATCGCGGGCGCGGCGTGGGCGTGGCTCGACCGCCACCACGTCGATCCATGGGTCCGCCAGCTCGAGCGCATTCGTCGCGCGCTGCGTTCGCTCGGCATCGCCGCCGCGGCGCACGACGCGCCGCGCACGCTCGCCGAGCGCGTGCGCGCAACGCTCGGCGCCGGTGGCGAGAAGCTCGCCGCCCTGCTCGATGCGCTCGACGCGCGCCGCTACTCGCGCGACGCGGCGCGTCGCCCCGACGTCGCGATGACGCGCGAATTCGCGAGCGAGACGCGCCGGCTGCGCGCGCTCGCGCCTCGATAATCCGAGGCGACTTTCTCTCTTCGCTGCATGCCTTCGCCCCTGCGCCGCGCGATCGTCCTCGGCGGCACCGCATCGCTCTTCGCGTCGTGCGCCGACGCGGCGACGCACAAGCGCGCGACCAGGAAGAACGTCGCGCTCGCCGACGACGATGCGCCCGACGCCGCCGCCTACGGCGGCCGCGACGACGCGATGCGCTTCGCCGACGCAGTCGCCGAGCGACGCGGGCTCGACGCCGCGTGGATCCGCAAGGCGCTGGCGCGCGCGCGCTTCCAGCCGCTCGTCACGCGCTACGTCATGCCGAGCGCAACCGGCGCGGCGAAGAACTGGAACGCGTACCGCGCCCGCTTCGTCGAGCCGATCCGGATCCGCGCCGGCACCGCGTTCTGGCGCAGCAATGCACGGTGGCTGGCGCAGGCCGAAGAGATGTACGGCGTGCCCCCCGAGGTCGTCGTCGGCATCGTCGGCGTCGAGTCGATCTACGGCCGCCAGATGGGGAACTTTCGCATCATCGACGCGCTCGCGACGCTCGCGTTCGACTTTCCGAGCGGACGCAAGGATCGCAGCGCCTTCTTCCAGGACGAGCTCGAGAACTGGTTCGTCCTGTGCGACAGCGAAGGCGTCGACCCGCTCGCCTGGCGCGGCAGCTACGCCGGCGCGATCGGCATGGCGCAGTTCATGCCGTCGAGCTTCAACCGCTTCGCGGTCGACTTCGACGGCGACGGCCACGTCGACCTGCACACGAGCCCCGCCGACGTCATCGGCAGCGTCGCCAACTACCTCGCCGAGTTCAACTGGAAGCGCGGGCTGCCGGCGCGCTTCGACGTCGACGCGCCGAGCGATGAGCAGGCGCGCGCGATCCTGCTCGCGCCCGACATCGTGCCGACGTTCACCGCCGCCGAGATGGTCGAGCGCGGCGCCAGGCTGCCCGATGCCGCGCTCGCCGTCGAGAGCCTGCTCGCGCTCGTCGAGCTGCAGAACGGCGACGCCGCGCCGACGTACGTCGCAGGCACGAGCAACTTCTACGCGCTGACGCGCTACAACTGGTCGAGCTACTACGCGATGGCGGTGCTCGCGCTCGGCGAGGCGGTGCGGCCGCTGGCGCGCTGAGCGAAGAGGAACGACTCGATCCAGCCGGTCAGGTCGCCGTCGCCGAACCAGTCCTCCTTGACCTCGAGGCCGCGGCGCAGCTCCCAGCTCGAGTCGAACCAGCCGGGCGCGCAGACGCGCTCGTCGACGACGCGGTCACGGCGAGGCTGCGCGGCGACGACGGGAACGAGCGTGAGCTCGGGCGTGAAGGCTTCGGGCATGCGCGTCTCCTCTGGCAAGGCGCGCAGTCTCGCGGCGTCGTCGCGCAGCGGCCATCCCGCCGAAGCGCGCGACGCGGTCGGGTCGCGGTGCGCCCCCGGCAGTGGGCGTCAGCGGGGGATGACGCTCACCGCGACGCGCATCTTCTGGCCGCGGCCACCGAGGATCACGCCGCGGAGCGGCACGACGTCGGCGAAGTCGGCGCCGGTCGCGAGCGTCACGTAGCGGCGATCGGCGAGCTGGTCGTTGGTCGGATCGAACTCGACCCAGCCGTGCGGCGGCGAGTACGCAGCGACCCAGGCGTGCGAGACGTCGGCACCGAGCAGCCGCTCCTGCCCCGGCGGCGGCTGCGTGAGCAGGTAGCCCGACACGTACGCCGCCGGCAGGCCATGGCTGCGCAGGCACGCGATCATCACGTGCGCGAAGTCCTGGCAGACGCCGCTCTTTTGCGCGAGCACCTCGTCGACCGACGTCGTCACCGTCGTCGTGCCGGGCTCGAAGTCGAACTCGCGGTAGATCCGGTGCATCAGCTCGGTGACGGCGCCGAGCCAGTCGCGCCCGGGCGCGAACGTCGCCGCGGCGTACGCGCGCGCGGCATCGGACCAGCCGACGAGCGCGCTCGGCTGCGCGAGCCGCGCCGGTCGGAGCGCATCCTGCGCCGGATCGTCGCGAAGCGCTTCGCGAACGCCTTCCCACGCGAGGCCGGGCGCCACGCCGGGATCGGCGCGATCGCCGACCTCGACGTCGCACGCCATCCGCACCTCGAGCAGCGGATGCGGGCCGTGGATGCCGAAGTGCGTGACGCGATTGCCGAACGCGTCGCGGCGCTCGTGGCGCTCGTCGGGCGGCGGGTCGATCGAGAGCGCGTGCCGGATCACGCGCTGCCACGCGAGCTCGGGCGGCGTCAGGTGGGCGAGCTGCCACGACTGCGACACCTCGGCGCGGTACGTGTAGAGCGTCTCGTGCTCGACGGTGTAGCGCGCCACCGCGGCAGCGTCGGCGACGGTGCTCATCGCGACCTCGTCATGGCGCGAGCTGCAGCATGCTGCGCGGCAGCGCGTGCGAGAAGAACTTGAGCGAGATCGCGTCCGAGATCGCGTACGCCGCCGATTGCAGCTGCGCCAGCACGTCGGCGAGCTGCGCGCTCTCGGGGCCGAGCTCGCCGACCGGCAAGGCCGCGAGCGCAGCGTGCGCCGGCGCGAACAGCGCGGACGCGAACTCGCCGTGCATCGACTCGAGCCTGGCGATGAACTCGACGAGGCCCTTGGCCTGGAACGCGAGCGAGCGCGGATTGGCGTCGTCACGAACGATCATGTCGAGCACCGGCAGCCACTCGGGCGCGGCGAGGTAGCGCGAGCGGTACGTGACGCTCGAGTCGGCGAGCTCGAGCAGCCAGTCGAGCTCGTGCATGCGGCCTTCGACGATCGCCACCTGCAGCGTCGTGCACATCGTCGCGAGCCGCTCGATGCGCCGTCCGATCGAGACGAAGCGCCAGCCCACGCCGCGCGTCATGCCGTCGAGGACGAACCCCGAGAGCGTCATCAGCGCCGTCACCGCGCGGTCGAGCCAGACGAGCGTCATCGGCAGCGCCGGCTCGCGCTGCAGCGCGGGGTCGGCGAGCAGCCGGTTGAGCGTGCGCCAGTGGTCGACCGACATCCGGTCGCGCAGGGTGAACGCGACGCGCGACAGGCTGGCGAGCCGCTCGGCGAGCGCGCCCTCGGGATGGTGCGCGGCACGGCGGAGCGCGCGCGCCGGGCTGCGGCCGGGCCCCGCGCGGCCGCGATCGACGACGCCGAGCTTCTCGGCGAGCAGATACGTCGGCGACGGTGCGCCGGCACGCGCGCCGGCGTCGTCGAGCAGCTCCCCGATCGCGACGCGCAGCAGCCGCGCCGTCGCATCGCAGCGCTCGCCGTAGCGGCCGAGCCAGAAGAGGTTCTCGGCGGCGCGCGACGGCAGCGTCGCGTCGGCGTCGACGAGGTCGTCGGCGCCGACGGTCGACGAGAGCAGCGTGAACTCCGCGTTGACCGGGCCGTCGGCGAGGACCCAGGTGTCCTTCGAGCCGCCGCCGCGCTGCATCGCGATCACCGGCGAGTCCTCGTCGGGAGCGACGCGGGTGAGGCCGCCCGGCATGACGCGCCAGCCGCTCGGCGTCGCGACCGCGAACACGCGCAAGCCGACGGTGCGCGCCGCCAGCGCGCTCGACTTCGTTTCGAGCACCGGCGCCTGCGAGACGTGGACCCACTCCTGCGCGATGAAGTGCTGCGGCCGCGCGGCGATGCGCCGACGCAGCGACTCGCGCGCGTCGGCCGAGAGTTGGCCGACGACGATCGACGGCTCGTTCGGCGAACGCTCGATCGGCTTGATGATCAGCCGCTCGGGACGGCGCCACGCGTCGTCGAACGCGGCCCGCTCGCCGAGCCACCAGGTCGCGATCGACGGCAGCGCGAGTGGCTCGCCGAGCAGCGTGTGACAGAGGCTCGGCAGGTAGCCGAGCAGCGCGCCCGACTCGAGAACGCCGGATCCAAGCGCGTTGGCGAGCAGCACGTTGCCGCGGCGCGCGACGTCGGTGAGGCCGGCGATGCCGAGCGCCGAATCGGAGCGCAGCTCGAGCGGGTCGCAGTAGTCGTCGTCCTGGCGGCGCACGATCGCGTGGACGCGCTCGAGCCCCGAGATCGTCTTCAGCCAGACGCGGTCGTCGCGCACCGTGAGGTCGTTGCCTTCGACGAGCGCGAAGCCGAGGTAGCGCGCGAGCAGCGCGTGCTCGAAGTAGGTCTCGTTGTACGGCCCCGGCGTCAGCAGCACGATGCGCGGCGGGCCGCGATCGTCCTTGCGGCGCGGCGACCAGTGCAGCAGCGACTCGCGCAGCGCGTCGAAGAAGCTCGCGAGGTGCTGCACCGGCAGCTCGCGGAACATCTGCGGAAAGACGCGCGACACGACGATCCGGTTCTCGAGCGCGTAGCCGGAGCCCGACGGCGCCTGCGTGCGGTCGCCGACGATCCACCAGCGGCCATCGGGCGAGCGCGCGAGGTCGGCGGCGTACTGCAGCAGGTGACGGCCGCCCGCGGGCTTGAACCCCTCGGCCGCCGCCAGGAAGCCGCGGTGCCCGAACACGACTGCCGGCGGCAGCGCACCGCTCTTCAGCAGCGCTTGGGCGCCGTACAGTTCGGCGAGCACGCGATCGAGCAGCTCGGCGCGCTGTTCGATCCCGGCCGCGATCGCGGACCACTCGTCGGCCGGCAGCACGAGCGGAATCGGATCGACCTGCCACGG
>JASLGD010000326.1 GCA_030150305.1 Caldimonas sp.
GCTCGACGCCGGACTGCGCCTGGCCGAGCTGCGCGACGAGGGCGCCGTGCTCGCCGCGCTCGTCGCCGAGGCGCGCGCGCTGGTCGGTGCGCGTCGTGTCGTCGTCGCCGTCGCCGGCGCCGAGGGCTTTCGCGTCGGCGCGGCGCACATGCCGCGCGGGCAGGACGCGGGCGCGTTGCTCGCCGCCGTCGCCCCGTTGCTCGCGCAGGCAGCGAAGACGCGCGGCGCTGCGCTGTGCGCGATGCCGACGGTGAACGGCAGCGGCGTGCGCCGGCGCTGCGTCGTCGTCCCGCTCGTCGCGCGCTCGAAGCTGCTCGCACTCCTCTATGCCGACGCGGCAGGCGCGCCCGACGACCTCGACAACAGCGACTGCGACACGCTGGCGACGCTCGCGGCGCAGGCGGCGGCGCCGCTCGCCAACGCGCGCGAGCACGAGCGCCTGCGCGAGGAGAACGAGCAGCGCAACGCCGAGCTCGCCGTGATCAACGCGATCCAGCACGGGATCTCGGCCGAGCTCGAGCTGAAGGCGATCGTCGACCTCGTCGGCGACAAGCTGCGCTCGCTCTTTCGCACCGGCAACGTGAACATCGGTTGGTGGGACGACAAGACGAACCTCGTCCAGATGCTCTACCGCTACGAGCACGGCAAGCCCCTGCCGCTGCCGCCGCCGTGGCCGCTCGACGAGAAGGGGCCGCTCGCCGACATGATCCGGCGGCGCGAGCCGCGCGTCGCCAACACGCGCGCCGAGCAGACCGCGGTCGGAATCGCCCCGGCGCCCGGCACCGACTGGGCCCATTCGCTGCTCGGCGTGCCGATCATCGGCAGCAACCGCGTCCTCGGCATCATCGGGCTGCAGAACCACGACCGCGAGTACGCCTACGGTCCGGAGGACGTGCGGCTGCTGCAGACGATCGCCGCGAGCGTCGGCGGCGCGCTCGAGAACGCACGCCTGTTCGACGAGACGCAGCACCTGCTCAAGGAGACCGCGCAGCGCAATGCCGAGCTGGCGGTCATCAACAGCATCCAGCAGGGCATCGCCGGCTCGCTCTCGTTCCAGGCGATCGTCGAGCTCGTCGGCGACAAGCTGCGCGAGGTGCTGCACGTCGACACGATCGGCATCCGCTGGTACGACCACGCGACGCACACCGCGCATTTCCTCTACGAGATCGAGCGCGGCTCGCGCGTCGAGATGGCGCCGGTGACGGTCCCGGAGGCGCGCTTTCGCGAGGTCGTCTCCGACCGCAGCGTCGTCGTCCGCAACACCGCGGCCGAGGTCGCCGCCGCCGGAATCGTGCACGGCACCGAATGCTCGCTCTCGACGATGACCGTCAAGATCGTCGCCCACGACCGCGTCGTCGGCGTCGTCGTCGTCGAGAGCTTCGAGCGCGAGCACGCGTTCGGCGAGGGCGAGGTGCGGCTGCTGCAGACCGTCGTCGCGAGCATGGGCGTCGCTCTCGAGAACGCGCGCCTGTTCGACGAGACGCAGCGGCTGCTGAAGGAAACCGAGCAGCGCAACGCCGAGCTCGGCGTGATCCACAGCATCCAGCACGGGATGTCGGCGACGCTCGACTTTCGCGCCATCGTCGACCTCGTCGGCGACAAGCTCGACGAGATTTTCCGCACCGGGACGCTGCTCGTCGGGCTCGTCGACCACGAGCGCCGCGAGATCCAGGCAGCGTATCTCCTCGACCGCGGCAAGCGCCACCACGACGTCGCCTCGTTGCCCTGGGACAAGGGGTTCGCCGGCTTGCTGGTGCAGACGCGCGAGCCGCTGCTGCTGAACCGCGACGCCGACGCGCGCGGCCGCGCGCTGGGCGGCGTCGCGCTCTCCGAGGCGGGCGCCGCGAGCGCGGCGGACGAGGGCTCGAGCTATCTCGGCGCGCCGGTGATGGCCGGCGGCAAGGCGATCGGCGTCATCGGCGTCTATGCCAGGCGCGACGGCGCGTTCACCGACGCCGACCTGCGCCTCCTGCAGACGCTCGCGGCGAGCATGGGCGTCGCGCTCGAGAACGCGCGCCTCTTCAACGAGACCCGCGAGGCGCTCGAGCAGCAGACCGCGACGGCGCGCGTGCTGCAGGTCATGTCGCAGTCGCAGGGCGATGCGCAACCGGTGTTCGAGGCGATCCTCGAGAGCGCGCTCGCGCTCTGCCGGGCGACGATCGGCGGCGTCTCCAGGTTCGACGGCGAGCTCGTCCATCTCGCCGCGTTCCACGCGCCGACGCCCGAGGGATGGGCGGCGATGAACGCGGCGTTCCCGATGCCGCCGAGCCGCGGGTCGATCCTGGCGCGCGCGGTCCTCGAGCGCGAGGTGGTCGAGGTCTACGACGTCCTCGCCGACCCCGACTACGAGCTCAAGGACGCGACGCTCGCGGTCGGCTACCGCAGCAACCTCGCGGTGCCGCTGCTGCGCGGCGACCGCGTGATCGGCTCGATCGGCATCTGCCGCGAGGTGCCGAGCGTCTTCTCCGAACGGCACATCCGGCTGCTCAGGATGTTCGCCGACCAGGCGGTGATCGCGATCGAGAGCGTTCGCCTCTTCAACGAGACGCGCGAGGCGCTCGAGCGGCAGACCGCGACGGCGACGATCCTGCGCGTCATCAGCCGGTCGCCCGGCGACGTGCAGCCGGTGTTCGAGGCGATCGCGAGCTCGGCGTTCCAGCTGCTGGGCCGCTGCTTCACCGGCGTGCTGCGACGCGCCGGCGACGGCTTTCGCCTCGTGGCGATGTTCCAGGGCGACCAGGCGATCAGCGTTCCCGACGCCAACTACGTGCCGCTCGACGTCGAGGCCAACTTCCCGTCGCGCGTGTTCACGAGCGGGCAGATGCTCCACATCCCCGACTGGTCGGCGATCGAGCTGACGCCGCACGAGCAGCGCGTCCGCGCCGGCCTCGGCATCGGCTCGAGCGTGATGCTGCCGCTGATGCGGGGCGACGAGTGCATCGCGGTGCTCTTCATCGGCCGCGAGCAGGCGCAGGCGTTCACCGAGCGCGAGATCGCGCTCGCGCGCTCGTTCGTCGACCAGGCGGCGATCGCGATCGAGAACACGCGGCTGTTCAACGAGACGCGCGACGCGCTCGAGCGGCAGACCGCGACCGCCGAGATCCTGCGCGTCATCAGCGAGTCGCCGACCGACGTGCAGCCCGTGTTCGACGCCATCGCGCAGAGCGGCGTGCGCCTCTTCAAGAACGCCGCGGTGGCGGTGAGCCGGCTCGAAGCCGGGCAGGTGCAGCCGGTGGCGATCGCCGAGGACGACCCGGCGCGCGCCGCGCGCTGGCGCGAGGTGTTCCCGTTCCCGCTCGAGCGCGGCTACATCCATGGCGCCGCGATGCTCGATCGCCGCGTCGTCGACATCGCCGACGTGCTGCAGGCCGGCGGCCAGTTCGACGCCGGCAAGCGCAACCTCGCGCCGGCCGGCTACCGCGCCATGACGGTCGCCCCGATGGTGCGCGACGACGTTGCCGTCGGCGCGATCGCGGTGGTGCGCCTCGAGCCCGGCCCGCTCTCGAGCGAGCAGATCGCGCTGCTGCAGACGTTCGCCGACCAGGCGGTGATCGCGATCGAGAACGTGCGGCTCTTCAACGAGACGAGGGAGGCGCTCGAGCGGCAGACGGCGACTGCCGAGATCCTCAAGGTCATCGCGGCGTCGCCGTCGGACGTCCAGCCGGTGCTCGACGCGATCGTCCAGAGCGCTCAGCAGCTCATCGGCGCGTTCTCGGCCACGGTCACGCGCGTGCGCGACGGCATGCTGTACCTGGTCGCGCACACGCTCACCGACGCCGCCGGCGAGGCCGCGCTGAAGAGCCGCTTCCCGGTTCGGATGGACGACGCCTTCATCGCCGGCCCGCTGTCGACCCTCGCGCCGGTCATCATCGAAGACACCGAGACCGATCCGCGCACGGCCGGGCAGTGGCGCGAGCTCGCGCGCACGCGCGGCTATCGAAGCATGCTCACGGTGCCGATGGTGCGCGACGGAGCGGCGATCGGCATCATCAACGTCACGCGCGCGCACCCCGGGAGCTATTCCGAGCGCCAGATCGGCCTGCTGCGGACGTTCGCCGACCAGGCGGTCATCGCGATCGAGAACGTGCGCCTCTTCAACGAGACCAGGGAGGCGCTCGACCGGCAGACCGCGACCGCCGACATCCTGCGCGTGATCAGCGGCTCGGTCACGGACACGCAGCCGGTCTTCGAGGCGATCGTGCAGAGCTGCCGGCGGCTCTTCGCAGGCAAGGCCGTGCACCTGGCGATGCCGCGCGGCGACATGATCGCGGACGTCGCGTTCGCGTCGGACACCGTGCAGCCGAGAGGCGTCGGGTTCTTGAAGCCGTGGCCGCTCGATCGCGGCAGCGGCGCCGGCACGTGCATCCTCGAAAGCCGCGTGATCACGGTGGCCGACACCGTCGAGGGCGCGAAGCGGTTCCCGCGCATGCACGACCTCGCGATCGCGCTCGGCTACCGCTCGTGCCTGTTCGTCCCGCTGCTGCGCGACGGCAAGGCGCTCGGCGCG
>JASLGD010000335.1 GCA_030150305.1 Caldimonas sp.
CCTCGACGCCGACCTCGCGCGCGACCGTCGGCGTCGAGGGCAAGCTCGGCGGCCAGGCGAAGGTGCCGGGCGCGGCGGGGACTTGGAAGGCGCTGACCGAGAACGTCAACGAGCTCGCCGCCAACCTGACGACGCAGGTGCGCGCGATCGCGGAGGTGGCCACCGCCGTGACGCAGGGCGACCTGACGCGCTCGATCACGGTCGAGACGCAGGGCGAGGTCGCGTCGCTGAAGGACACGATCAACGAGATGATCCGCAACCTCAAGGACACGACGCAGAAGAACACCGAGCAGGACTGGCTGAAGACCAACCTCGCCAAGTTCAGCCGGATGCTGCAGGGCCAGAAGGACCTCGTCACCGTCGGCCAGCTGATCCTCTCCGAGCTCGCGCCGGTCGTGAGCGCGCAGCAGGCCGAGTTCTACGTCCTGAGCACGGCCGACGACGAGCCGTCGCTGAAGCTGCTCGCGAGCTACGCGTCGGGCGGCCAGCAGACGCACGGCAAGGTCGTCGAGCTCGGCGAAGGGCTGATCGGCCAGTGCGCGATCGACAAGGAGAAGATCCTCCTCACCAACGTGCCGTCGGCGGCGTTCCGGATCGCATCGGGTCTGAGCGAGACGGCGGCGATGGACGTCCTCGTCCTGCCGGTCGTCTTCGAAGGCGAGGTGCGTGGCGTCCTCGAGCTCGCGTCGCTGCAGCGCTTCAACCCGGTCCACGAGGCGTTCCTGACGCAGCTCACGGAATCGATCGGCATCGTCATCAACACGATCGAGGCGAACTCGCGAACGGAGGACCTGCTGACGCAGTCGCAGTCGCTCGCCGAGGAGCTCGGCTCGCGCCAGGAGGAGCTGCAGCAGACCAACCAGGAGCTGCAGGACAAGGCGCGGCTGCTCGCTCACCAGAACCAGGAGGTCGAGCGCAAGAACGCCGAGGTCGAGCAGGCGCGCCAGGCGCTCGAGGAGAAGGCCGAGCAGCTCGCGCTGACGTCGAAGTACAAGTCCGAGTTCCTCGCCAACATGTCGCACGAGCTGCGCACGCCGCTCAACAGCCTGCTGATCCTCTCCGACCAGCTGTGCAAGAACCAGGACGGCAACCTGACGACGCGGCAGGTCGAGTTCTCGAAGACCATCCACTCGTCGGGCAACGACCTCCTGATGCTGATCAACGACATCCTCGACCTCTCGAAGATCGAGTCGGGGACGGTCGCGGTCGACGTCGGCGAGGTCCGGATCGACGACCTGCAGCGCTCGATCGAGCGCAGCTTCCGCCACTTCGCCGAGTCGAAGCACCTCGAGTTCGGCATCCAGATCGAGCAGCCTCTGCCGAAGTCGCTCGTCACCGACGTCAATCGCCTGCAGCAGATCATCAAGAACCTGCTGTCGTACGCGTTCAAGTTCACCCACCAGGGCCGCGTCTCGTTCAAGGTCGCTCCCGCCACCGGGGGCTGGACGACCGACAACGAGGAGCTCGAGCACGCTTCGCAGGTGATCGCGTTCTCGGTCTCCGACACCGGGATCGGCATCTCTCCGGACAAGCAGCAGATCATCTTCGAGGCGTTCCAGCAGGCCGACGGCTCGACGTCGCGCAAGTACGGCGGCACCGGCCTCGGCCTGGCGATCAGCCGCGAGCTCGCGCGCCTGCTCGGCGGCGAGATCAAGCTCGTCAGCCAGCCCGGCGTCGGCAGCACGTTCACGCTCTACCTGCCGCAGAGCTACAACCCCGTGCGCACCGGGCGTCAGCCGCGCGCTCCCGGAGGCGACGTCGCGAAGAGCGCCGCCGCCGCGCCGGCGGGAATCGAGCAGCCTGCCTCGAGCCCGACGCTGCGCCGCGGCGCGTTCACCGGCATGGCAGTGCTCGACGAGGAGTACGCCAACCGCTACGAGCCCGAGGCGGAGAACTTCGTCAACGTCGCCGGCGACGACCGCGGCTCGATCGCGAGCGGCGATCGCGTGCTGCTGATCGTCGAGAACGACCTCGCGTTCGCCGAGGTGCTGCTCGACGCGGCGCGCCTCGCCGGCTTCAAGGGGCTCGTCAGCAACACCGGCGCCGGCGCGCTGACGATGGCGCGCGAGTTCCACCCGTCGGCGATCACGCTCGACATCTACCTGCCCGACATGCAGGGCTGGCGCATCCTCGACCGTCTGAAGGCCGACAGCGCGACGCGCCACATGCCGATCTGCGTCGTCTCGACCGACGACGCGCGCGAGCGGGCGCTCAAGGCCGGTGCGATCGGCTTCATCGCCAAGCCGCTGCAGTCGAAGGACGACGTCGACGCCGCGATCGGCGAGCTGATGCGCTACTGCGAGCGGCCTTCGCGCAAGCTCGTCGTCGCGCTGCCGCCGACGGCGCTGCGCAGCGAGCTGATCGCCGCGCTCGACGGCGAGGTGCAGGCGATCGTCGCCGAGGACGGCAACGCGATCCGCGCCGCGCTGACCGACGCCGACTGCCTCGTCCTCGACGCCGCGATCGGCGACGTCGGTCCGGAGGACGTCGTCGACGCGATGGCGCGCCGCGGCGGCGTGCGCCAGCTGCCGGTCGTGCTGCGCGCCCACGCGGAGGCGAACGGATCCGACGTCTGGCAGCAGCCGCACCTCGGCTTCGCGGTGGAGCGCGCCGACTCGCTGCAGGCGATGCTCGCGCACGCGTCGACGCTCCTGCACCGCAGCCCGGCGCACATGTCCGAGCGCGAGCGCGAGGCGATCGACACCGTCCACGGCGCGAGCGCCGTGCTGCAGGGCAAGAAGGCGCTGATCGTCGACGACGACATGCGCAACATCTTCGCGCTCGCGACGGTGCTCGACGGCGAGGGGATGGAGATCGTCTCGGCCGAGAACGGCCGCGAGGCGATCCGCCTCGTCCAGACCGATCCGGCGATCGACATCGTCCTGATGGACATCATGATGCCGGAGATGGACGGCATCGCGACGATGCAGGAGATCCGCAAGCTCCCGCGCGGCCGCGAGCTGCCGATGGTCGCCGTCACCGCCAAGGCGATGAAGGGCGACCGCCAGAAGTGCATCGAGGCCGGGGCATGGGACTACATCTCCAAGCCGGTCGACCCGACCCACCTGCTCGCGGTGCTGCGAGGGTGGCTGTGCCGCTGAACCCCGACGCGGACGACGCCGGCCTCGACGACGAGGCCGGCGACCGCGCGAGCATCCTCATCGTCGACGACCTCAGCGAGAAGCTGCTCGTCTTCACGACGGTTCTCGAGAACCTCGGTCACGAGCTCGTCTGCGCGCACTCGGGCGCCGAGGCACTGAAGGAGATCCTGAAGAAGGAGTTCGCGGCGATCCTGCTCGATGTCAACATGCCCGACATCGACGGCTTCGAGACGGCGGCGCTGATCCGCAAGTACAAGCGCAGCGCGAACACGCCGATCATCTTCGTCACCTCGTACGCCGACGAGATGCAGACGATCCGCGGCTATTCGCTCGGCGCCGTCGACTACATCCTGTCGCCGATCGTTCCCGAGATCCTGCGCTCGAAGGTCCAGGTCTTCGTCGACCTGCACCTCGCGCAGCGGCGGCTGAGGCGCCGCGTCAACGAGCGCGTCGCGCTCGCCGCCGCCGAGGGCGCGCGCAAGGTTGCCGAGGAGAACACGCGGCGCTCGAACTTCCTCTCGCACGCGAGCCGGCTGCTGACGGCGACGCTCGATCCGGAGATCGCGGCACGACGGCTGATGGAGCTGCTCGTTCCCGAGTTCGGCGTGCGCGCCGAACTCGCGCTCTGCGACGACGACGGCGAACCCGGCGTCATCTTCGACGGCGACGCGGCCGCCGCGGGAACGCTGCGGCTTCGCCGACGGATCGCGTCCGAGCTCGACGACGACCAGCTGGCGTCGTGGCGCGAGGCGTTCGCTGCGAGCGCGCCGGGCGTCGTCGGCGGCGCGGATCCGCTTCGCCTGCCGCTCGTCACCGCCGGAAGAGTCGTCGGCGCGCTCGTCCTCTGGACCGAAGGCGCCGACCCGACGATCGTCCCCGAGCTCGCCGAGCGCTCGGCGGTCGCGCTCGAGAACGCGCGCCTCTACCGCAGCCTGCAGCTCGAGATCGAGGAGCGGCGCGGCATCGCGGCGCGGCTGCAGGAGTCGAACCGTCGCAAGGACGAGTTCCTCGCGATGCTCTCGCACGAGCTGCGCAATCCGCTCGCGCCGATCCGCACCGCGGTCGAGGTGATCCGCCAGGTCGCGCCCGACGATCCCAAGGTGACGTGGGGGATGGACATCACGCGCCGGCAGATCGACCAGCTGACCCGCCTCGTCGAGGACCTGCTCGACGTCGCCCGCATCAACCAGGGCAAGATCGCGCTGCAGCTGGACGCGCTCGACCTGCGCGAGGTCGTCGAGCACGCCGTCGAGACGGTGCAGCCGTTCATCCGCGCGCGCCGCCACCAGCTGACGAAGACGCTGCCGGACACGCCGGTGATGCTGCGCGGCGACTTCACGCGGCTGTCGCAGGTCGTCGCCAACCTCCTCAACAACGCCGCCAAGTACACCGAGGAAGGCGGCATGGTCGAGGTCTCGCTCGTGACCACCGCCGAGGCGAAGGCGGTGGTGGCCGTCACCGACAACGGCGTCGGCATCGACGCCGACCTCCTGCCGAACGTCTTCGAGCTGTTCGAGCAGGGCAAGCGTTCGCTCGAGCGCGCGCAGGGCGGGCTCGGCGTCGGCCTGACGCTCGTGCAACGCCTCGTCGAGATGCACCACGGCACCGTCGAGGCGACGAGCGCCGGCGCCGGCGCCGGCGCGCAGTTTCGCGTCACGCTGCCGTGCCTCGCAGAGGTCGGCGAGCGGCCCGCTGCGGTGGCGGCGAAGCCCGAGACGCGGCGGGCGTGCCGCGTCCTCGTCGTCGACGACAACCAGGACGCCGCGCAGGCGACCGCGGTGCTGCTCGAGCTCGCCGGCCACGAGGTGAAGGCGGTCGGCGACGGCCACGACGCGCTCGCGTCGGCGCCGGTGTTCGCGCCGCACGTCGTGCTGCTCGACATCGGCCTGCCGCGGCTCGACGGCTATGCCGTCGCGCGGCAGCTGCGCACGATGGAAGAGACGTCGTCGGCGTGCCTGATCGCGCTCACGGGGTACGGCCAGCCGGCCGATCGCGGCCGCGCCCGCGATGCGGGCTTCGACCACCACCTGACCAAGCCCGCCGATCCCGACGAGCTGCTGCGCATCATCCAGGAGTGGCTGCACGCGCACGCTGCCGGGTCGGCCGGCGAGCTCGCGACCTCGCGCTCGGCGTGAGGCGCGCGGCGCGAGCGATCGAGCCGCGCCGACGTCACGTCCGACCCATCGGCGCGCGTCTATCCCCGCGATAGGCGCGGCTTCGCCGGTGGCGGCAGAATGCCCGCCACGATGGCGACGAGCGACAAGGGTCCGCAGCCACTGACGGCGAACGTCGAGATCTTTCGCCGCCTGGTGGAGAGCGTCCGCGACTACGCGATCTTCATGCTGACGCCCGACGGCGTGATCGCGTCGTGGAACAGCGGCGCGCAGCTCATCAAGCAGTACAGCGCCGCCGAGGCGATCGGCCAGCACTTCTCGATCTTCTACGAGCCCGACGCGGTCGCCTCCGGTTGGCCCGAAGAGGAGCTGCGCCGGTCGCTGCGCGACGGCCGCTTCGAGGACGAGGGCTGGCGCGTGCGCAAGGACGGCAGCCGCTTCTGGGCGAACGTCATCATCTCGCCGCTGCGCGAGGCCTCGGGCGCGCTGCTCGGCTTCTCCAAGGTGACGCGCGACCTGAGCGAGCGGCGCCGCCACGAAGAGAAGCTGCGCGAGAGCGAGGAGCGCTTTCGCCTGATCGTCGACGGCGTCAAGGACCACGCGATGTTCCTGCTCGATCCGAACGGCCGCATCGAGTCGTGGAACCCGGCGGCGCAGAAGGTGCTCGGCTACCCGCCGAGCGAGGTCATCGGCCGCGATGCGTCGATGCTCTATCCGGCGAAGGAGCGCAATGCCGGCCGGCCGCACGCCGAGATGACCGCCGCTGCGCATGCCGGCGCGTTTCACTCGCACGCGTGGAAGTTGCGGGCCGACGGCTCCGAGGTCTGGACCGACGGCGCGATCAACGCGATCCGCGACGGCGAAGGGCGGCTCAAGGGCTTCGTCCACATCCTGCGCGACCTCACCGAGCAGCGCCGCATCGCCGAGCTCGAGGCCGAGGGCCGCAGGATCCTCGAATTCATCGCGATGCTGTCGCACGAGCTGCGCAACCCGCTCGCGCCGATCAGGAACGCCGTCAGCATCCTCAAGCTGCCGCAGGGCCAGCTGCAGACGTCCAAGTACGCCGACATGATCGGCCGCCAGGTCACGCACCTGACGCGCCTCGTCGACGACCTGATGGACGTCAGCCGGATCACGACCGGCAAGATCGAGCTCGAGCACGCGCCGCTCGAGCTCAACACGCTCGTGCAGGTCGCGGTCGACTCGATGCGCAGCACGTTCGAGCAGCACGGCCACGAGGTCGAGCTGCGGCTCGCGCCGCAGCCGGTGTTCATCGAGGGCGACGCAGTTCGCCTGACGCAGGTCGTCGTCAACCTGCTCAGCAACGCCGCCAAGTACACCGCGCCCAAGGGCAGGATCGAGGTCGCGGTCTCGCGCAACCACGCGTCGGTGCGGCTCGAGGTCAGCGACAACGGCATCGGCATGTCGGAATCGCTGCTCGAGCGCGTGTTCGACCCGTTCGTGCAGGGCGAGCGCACGCTCGACCGTGCCGAGGGCGGCCTCGGCATCGGGCTCACGCTCGTCAAGAAGCTCGTCGAGCTGCACGGCGGCTCGGCGCTCGCTTCGAGCGCGGGCCCCGGGCGCGGCGCCAGGTTCACGATCACGCTGCCGCTCGCCGGCGACCGTGCGCAGCCGCTCGCGGCCGTCGCGGCGACGCCGCGCGCGCAGGCGACGAGCGTTCTCGTCGTCGACGACAACCGCGACGTCGCCGAGAGCCTGGTCGAGCTGCTCGGGGCGAACGGCTGCCGCGTGCACGTCGCGTACTCGGGGCGCGAGGCGATCGACATCGCGGCGTCGACGCCGCTCTCCGCGGTGCTGCTCGACGTCGGCCTGCCCGACATGTCGGGCTACGACGTCGCGCGGCGGCTGCGCGAGCTGCCGTCGATGCGCGGCACGCGCATCATCGCGACGACCGGCTACGGGTTGAAGAGCGACCGCGACGCGTCGGCGGCGGCGGGGATCGACGCGCATCTCGTCAAGCCGGTCGACCACGAAGAAGTGCTTCGCCTGATCGCCTAACCGGGCCGCCATGCGCGCGATGGTGCTTCGCGAGCCGCGCCGGGCGCTCGAGCTCGAGCAGCGTCCCGACCCGGAGCCCGGTCGAGGCGAAGTGCGTCTGCGCGTCGAGGCGTGCGCCGTCTGTCGCACCGATCTGCACGTCGTTGACGGCGAGCTGCGCGTCCCCAGGCTGCCGATCGTTCCCGGTCACGAGATCGTCGGCGTCGTCGATCGCGTCGGGCTCGGCGTCGACGCGATCGTGCCGGGCGACCGCGTCGGCGTGCCCTGGCTCGGCCACACCTGCGGCGCGTGTCCGTACTGCATGCGCGGCGCCGAGAACCTGTGCGACCGGCCGGTGTTTACCGGCCACGGCCGCGACGGCGGCTTTGCGTCGCACGTGCTCGCCGAAGCCGCGTACTGCGTCGCCCTGCGCGGCGACGCCGATCCGCTGCAGCTCGCGCCGCTGCTCTGCGCCGGGCTGATCGGCTGGCGGTCGCTGGCGATGGCCGGCGACGACGTCGGCGAGCTCGGCCTGTTCGGCTTCGGCGCTGCCGCGCATCTCGTCGCGCAGGTCGCGCAGCGCCGCGGCGCGCGCGTCCACGCGTTCACGCGGCCGGGCGACGCGCGTGCGCAGGCGTTCGCGCGCTCGCTCGGCGCGGCCTGGGCAGGCGGTGCCGACGAGCGGCCGCCGGTCGAGCTCGACGCCGCGATCGTGTTCGCGCCGGCGGGCGAGCTCGTGCCCGCAGCGCTCGGCCTCGTTCGCAAGGGCGGCCGCGTGGTCTGCGGCGGCATCCACATGAGCGACATTCCGTCGTTCGCGTACGCGCTGCTCTGGGGCGAGCGGCAGGTGCGCTCGGTCGCGAACCTGACCCGGCGCGACGCCGCCGAGTTCTTCGCCTTCATCGCTGCACAGCCGCTGCGCGTCGACGCGATCCGCTATCCGCTCGAGGACGCGAACGCCGCGCTCGCCGACCTCCGTGCCGGCCGCATCGAAGGTGCCGCCGTGCTCGTGCCGTGACGCGCGCTGCGCCGTGAAGACGACGACGCACGGCGTCCTGCTGCTCGCCGAGACGGCCGAGCTGCTGCTTTGCCATTCGACCGGCAACCGCCACTGGGACATCCCGAAGGGGCTCGCCGACGCGGGCGAGTCGAGCATCGACGCGGCGGTGCGCGAGGCGCGCGAGGAGTGCGGGATCGCGATCGCGCCGGCGGCGCTTCAACCGCTCGGCCGCTTCGCGTACCGACCCGAGAAGGACCTCGAGCTGCATGCCGCGCTGATCGCGCGCGTCGATCCCGCGTCATGCGTGTGCACGAGCACGTTCGTCGACCGCTTCGGCCGGACGCGGCCCGAGATGGACGATTTCCGCTGGACGCCGTTCGCCGAGGTCGGCGCGCGCTGCGCGAAGAGCATGGCGGTCGTGCTGACGACGCGCGTCTCGCTGCCCGATGTCCTCGCGCAGCTGCTCGCGCGCCGCTGAGGCGCCTCGACAGCGCCGACGCGCGGCCGCCCGCGCTCAGGCGATCGCGGTGACCGGTGCGACGCTCGCGGGGACGGCAGCCGACGTCACCGGAGCGCGAACGACGAGCACCGGGACCGGCGCTTCGCGAACGATCTGCTCGGCGTCGCTGCCGAGCATCATCCGGCGCACGCCACGCCGGCCATGCGTGCCGACGACGATCAGGTCGGCGGCCCAGGCCGTCGCCTGCTCGCAGACGATCTCGCTGGTGCGCCTGGCGAAGCACTCGACCAGCAGCGTGTCGACCGCGACTCCCGCGGCCGCGGCGCGCTTGCGGCCGGCATCGAGCAGCTGCTCGGCGTTCTTGCGCAGTTGCGGCGCGACGTCCTTGGCGTAGCTCGCTCCGCTCTCGAATCCGGAGACGAAGACGAGGTCGTCCATGACATGGAGGATGCGAATGCTGCCGCCGTTGGCACGGCAGAGGGCGATCGCTTCGTCGAGGCCGCGCGTCGCGGTCGGGCTGCCGTCGATCGGAACGAGGATGCGTCGATAGCTGGTGGACATGGTGGCTCCTTTCTCAGCACGCGGTCCGACAGGGCCGTTCGTCGACAAGCATAGGCAGCGCGCGCGCGGCCGCCTTGACCCCTGTCAACGTGCGGGGCGATTCTGCGTGCGCGCCTGCTGCGCAATCGTGTTCGCCTATCCTCGTTCGCACGATGAGCGAGACCTCGCCGCTGCTGCGCAAGGCGTCGATCACGGCACGCGACTTCGGCCGCATGCCCGACGGCCGCATCGTCCGCGAGCACGTGCTCGACAACGGCCGCGGCCTTCGCCTGCACGCGATCGACTACGGCGGCATCGTCCGCGCGCTGCACTGCCGGGACCGCGACGGCCGCGACGGCAACGTCGTCCTCGGCTTCGCCGGTCTCGCCGACTACCTCGAGCGCAATCCGAACTTCGGCGTGCTCGTCGGCCGCTTCGCCAACCGCATCGCCGGCGGCCGCTTCACGCTCGACGGCACGGTGCATCGGCTGAGCGTCAACGACGGCGGCAATTCGCTCCACGGCGGCGTTGTCGGCTTCGGCAGACGCTGCTGGGACGTCGAGCCGCTGCCGGTCGGCGACGACGGCAGTGTCGCGCTCGCGCTGACGCTGACGAGCGAAGACGGCGACCAGGGCTATCCGGGGCGGCTGCGCGCCGAAGTGCGCTACACGCTGACGAGCGACGACGCGTGGCGGATCGACTACCGCGCGACGTCCGACCGGCCGACGGTCGTCAACCTCACCAACCACAGCTACTTCAACCTGGCGTGCGGCGGGAGCATCCTCGACCACGTGCTGACGCTGCACGCGAGCCGCTTCACCGAGATCGACGCCGCGCTGATTCCGACCCGCGTCGCCGACGTCGAAGCGACGCCGTTCGACTTCCGCGCGCCGCGTGCCGTCGGCGAGCGGATCCGCGACGGTGTCGAGCAACTCCTTCGTGCCCGCGGCTACGACCACAACTGGATCCTCGACGGCGAGAGCGCACCGGCGACGTTGCGGCGCGCCGCGCGCCTCGTCGATCCGGCGAGCGGCCGCGTCGTCGAGATCGAGACCACTGAGCCGGGCATCCAGTTCTACGCCGGCAACCAGCTCGACGGCCGTCTCGTCGGCAGCGCCGGGCGCGCGTATCGCCAGAGCGACGGCCTCTGTCTCGAGACTCAGCACTTTCCCGATTCGCCGAACCGTCCCGACTTCCCGTCGACGGTGCTGCGCCCGGGCGAGACGTTCGCGAGCACGACGGTGCATCGCTTCGCGACGCTCGCGCGCGAAGCGTCGCGTTGACCGGTGACTGCGCGGCCGGCGAACCGGCGGCCGCTACGCGTCGTGCACGCGCGCGCGACGGTCGCGCATCATGCGATCGACGCATTCGCCGAGGCGGCGCGCGTCGAAGGGCTTGCGCAGATAGGCGTTGTAGCCGTCGAAGCCGGTGCGGACGTCGGCC
>JASLGD010000380.1 GCA_030150305.1 Caldimonas sp.
GCCCAGGCGCCCTTGCCCGACCAGTAGTCGACGAAGCCGGCGGCGGCGGCGTGCGTCTCGCCGCCGCCGGCGAGCTCGACGACGCGACGACCGACGCGAACGATCTCCTCGCCGGCGCAGTCGAGCCCGCGCGCGCCGAAGAGCAGCGCGAAGCGGACCGGCTCGTAGAGCGTCAGGCTGGCGACCGCGTCGGGACGGCGCAGCGCGAGCTGCAGCGCCACCGCGCCGCCGTACGAGTGGCCGACGAGGTGCACCGGCCCGGCAGTGTCGAGCAACGGCTCGAGCGCGAGCGCCTCGTCGTCGAGCGTCAGGGCACGGTCGAGCGGCCACGGCGAGCGCGTCTCGTAGCCGAGCAGCGACGGCGCGACCACGGTCGACGCCGGCGAGAGCGCGGCGCCGATCGTGTCCCACTGGCGGCTCGAGCTGGCGCTGCTGTGCAGCAGGACGACGGTGTCGCCGCGGCGGGGAAAGGAAACGACGGTCATGCAGATCTCCGATGGGGCGCTCGTGGCGCCGCAATCTCTGGGATCGCAAGCCGCCGGCAAAAGACGACACCGTCTCTGCGAGAATTTCGCGCCATTGGCGGAGAGCCCGGGGTTGCACCGACCGACGGCGGCGACGCCGCGGCGATCGCGCCCTGCACGACCGCCGCCTCGACCAGCGCCATGTCCACACGCACCCTCCTCGCCGATCCCGCCCTCTACGACTACGCGCTCGCGCACACGCTGCGCGAGCATCCCGAGCAGACCGCGCTGCGCGCGGCGACCGCGTCGCATCCGCACGCGATGATGCAGATCGCACCCGAGCAGGGTCAGTTCATGGCGCTGCTCGCGAAGTCGATCGGTGCGCGGCGCGCGATCGAGATCGGCGTCTTCACGGGCTACAGCGCGCTCAGCGTCGCGCTCGCGCTGCCCGCCGACGGCCGCCTCGTCGCGTGCGACATCAGCGACGAGAACGTCAGGATCGGCATTCCGTTCTGGCAGCGCGCCGGCGTCGCCGACCGGATCGACCTGCGCATCGCGCCCGCCGCCGAGACGCTGCGCGCGCTGCTCGCGGGCGGCGAAGCGGGCGGCTACGACTTCGTCTTCATCGACGCCGACAAGTCGAGCTACGACACCTACTACGAGCTCGCGCTCGCGCTCCTGCGCCGCGGCGGCCTCGTCGTCATCGACAACACGCTCTGGGGCGGTGCGGTCGCGCGACCTGCGCAGAGCGAGGACACGCGCGCCCTGCAGGCGCTCAACGACAAGGTCCATCGCGACGAGCGCGTCGACATGGTCCTGCTGCCGTTCAGCGACGGCGTGACGCTCGTGCGCAAGCGCTGAACCCTCGCCTCAGGCGGCGTGGAGCTCGCGCGCAGCGCCGGGCTCTCGCCAACGCGTCGCGACGAGCTCGTGGTAGCGCCGCGTGCCGAGGGTCATGAAGTCGTAGTTCATCGTCCGCATGCGCGCGAGGATGCCGACGACCGCTTCGCGCGACGGCCGCGGCTCGTCGCAGAAGAGCTCGCGACGCACGCCGTCCCAGTCCTCGAGCACCTTCGCCATCCGCGCGAGATCGTCGTCGCTGTCGAAGAGCGCCAGGACCGAGTCGCGATCCATCTGCTCGGCGCCCCGCGAATGGACGTCGTTCTCGATCGTCTCGACCGCGTCGCGCAGCGGAGCGACGACGTCGCTTCGCGCCTTCACGAGCCTCGCGAACCGCTCGATGACCTCGTAGCGGAAGCGCAGCCCGAGCCTGAGCATCGTCGCCAGCGTGCCGAATTCGTTCTGGACTTCGCTGAGGCGCGCGACGACGGTGTCGATGAAGTGGACGTGGAAGCGGATCGAGCCGTCGGGCAAGACCTCCTTCTTCGACAGATGCGGCTGGTACGAGCCGCTCTCGGTGTGGTAGACGGCCTGCACGGGCCGGAACTGCTCGTTCTTGCTCGCCAGCGCGATCGAGCACTGCAGCTCGCGAAGCCACCGCGTGTCGGGCTGGTTGCGCGCCGCGCGAACGATCTCGCGCCAGGTCAGCCGCGTGTCGTGGAGGAAGCCGAAGATCTGCAGCGAGGCGCCGCGCGTCTCGACGAGCGCGTTGTCGGGGATCGTGTCGGCATCGAGCCGACCCGGCGGCGGCACGACGATGTCGATGAAGCGCTCGAACTGCTGCTCGCCGATGCGCCGGAGGCGCTCTTCGATCGCCGCCATCTCGGCGAGCCGCTGCGCGAGGTCGCGAGGCCTGGGCTGCCGCTTGATCTCGAGGATGCGCGCGATCCCTTCGTAGAGCTTCTCGATGCCGCGCTCGGTCGGCAGCTCGATGCCCTGGCAGAGCGAGAGCGGCATCTCGAGCTCGCCGAGCTTCATGCCCGAGTGGCAGACCGGGACGATGCGGATGCCGCGCATCCACGCCGCGCCGACCTCGAACTGCACCCACGGCCGGCGCACCGACGACTTGCTGCACAGGACGATCACCGCCTTCGCCTTGCGCATCGCACCCTCGACCGCGGCGAGCCAGTTCTCGCCGGCGCCGATGCACCCGAGATCGGACGACGCGAATCCCTCGACGAGGTCGAGGAAGTCGCCCTGGATCATCTCCTTGAGCAGCTTGGCGTACTCGGCCTCTTCGGAGATGTGGCTGATGAAGACCGACTTGGCGACCATGGCGCACCTCGCGTTCCGCGCGTCGACCCGACGCGACGGTGCGGCACGGTAGTGCGCTTGCGCGCGCGACGCATCCTTCGTCCGAAGGACGGCCGGCGCAGCGCGAAGGGCGCTATTCGGGCTCGATCCCCGCCGCCTTGATCACGCGCCCCCACTTTTGCGCCTCGGCGGCCTGGAACTTCGCGAGCTCGTCCGACGTCGTCGTCCAAGGCTCGGTGCCGGTGCTCTCGAAGAACTGCTTCGCGCTCGCGCTCTTCGTCGCGCCGACGAGCAGCTCGTGCAGGCGAGCGACGACGGGCGCCGGCGTGCCGGCGGGAGCGTAGGCGGCGAACCAGTAGCCCATGTCGTAGCCCTTGACGCCGGCCTCGTCGAGCGTCGGCAGCTCGGGCAGCAAGGGGTTGCGCTTGGTCGTCGAGACGCCGAGGCCGCGGAGCTTGCCGCCCTTGATCTGCGGCACGCCGGTCGCGGTGTCGGTGA